>JBCCKZ010000124.1:0-11203 GCA_039027135.1 Planctomycetota bacterium | reverse complement strand
GTTGATGGGAACGTTCGGCAAAACAATACGTGGATCTTGATCTAGTGCGACGAAGTCGCGGCTACTCCAAGTCGCACCGAAAAGCTGATGACCAGGCTTGCCTGAAAATGTCGTCTTGAAACGCAGCTCGGCCGACAGGGCGACGCCTTCGGAAAAGAGCTCATCAAATCCATCAGAATCAGCCGTGTCAGTTGGATTGATTACCAAGAAGTTAAAAAGCGGCTCCCCATCTTGCAGAAAGAGAAAGCCGCAACCAAGCGAAGCATAGGGAACGGTACGCAACGCGATGGGATTGGCTACAAGGGCGGTATTGGAGAACTGCGTGATACCACGACCACTCGCGTAGGCATTTTGGTCACCATCGAGTGAGTCGAGCTTGCCAAAGTAAATAGCGAATGACTCGGATAGGAACTGTTGGAAGAGAACGTTGGTGAGAAACAAGTCTCTCTGGTCATTAACGGGAAGCTCCGTCGCGAGGGTCTGAGGCAGGAAAACTCCCGTATCATTCACAACGGATTGCCCATAACGGTGCTCGGCTCTGAGCTGAAGTATCAACCCTTCTTGGACACCCAGCTTTCCAAAGTCGATTCGAGATAAGTAATCCCCGTGGCCTCCGAATCGATCCGTACGACGAATTCCACCATCGACATTCCCAAAATAGAACTGGGTCAGATTGCCGTTAAAGCTGATTCCGCTAGCAGCGATTTTCTGTTTGCAACCAAACCATTGATCGATCCATGCACAGTCACCAGTCTGGCGACTTTGACAACAGAAATCATCGCATGCCAAACCATCGCAAGCAGACAATGGATTGACCGGGTCATCGCAAACGGCTTCAAAGCTCGGGGAGTCGCAATCCGCCGCGTTGGCCAACAGCCCTGTGCATGGCTCGAGAACGCCAGAAATGATGCCGAAGATGCAAAATATTTGTATACGTGTTGCCATCGCAGCCCCCTCCCTATTGGCACGGTATCGGTCTCATCGGAGTCGAATAGGTCAAAGTTCAGCAATCCGGTTTAGAAAACGCGGCATCTAGAAAAACCCTGCGGATTGAATCGATTGAGATGTTGCAAACCGTTACACTATCGTTTCCAATCGAACGCTCGAGATCTATTAACGACGACTCTTTGACAGGAGAAGACCGCTCATGCGATGGCATCTTCTCAGCATCCTGCTCGGTATTTTTTTCACTAGTTCAGCCTGCCCCATCCATGCGCAGGAACGCGGCGAATCAACAACTGTCGAAAAATTGGTCAAAACGTCCGAGGATGCTCTTCGAAGAGAACTAAAGGCGTATTCGAACGCGATCAACGAGCGGGACTTTGATTCGATTGCTTCAATGCTTCATCCCAGCGTCGTCTACAAAGATATCTCACTCGATATCTCGGCAACCGGTAGAGAAGCATTTCTAGCTCAGGTGAAAGATGCACTGAGTCAGAGCGACGATGTACTAACGGCGTCGATCGAATCGATCGAGATGGAGGGAACAACTAAAGCGACGATTCGAGGTGTCAATGGATTGGGCCCAGCCGACGACACAACGCCTCAATTTGCTTTTGAAGTGGTGGCTGAGCTAGAGGGTGACAGTTGGTTGATCAAATCGATTGTTGAAGAAGACCTTGAACCAGGACCAGATTCGGGTCCGCTCGGGATCGACCAGATCGCTTGGCTTGAAGGAACATGGCAGGGCAGCGGGGGAGACAAGACGGTAAGCCAAGTTCGTTACCTGCCTGGTCGGAAATTCATGATTCGAACATTCGCCAAAGATGGTCAGAATGAAGGCTTCCAAGTCATTGGCTTTGACAATGTCGAACAGAGCATTCGATCCTGGTCGTACTTCGCCGATGGGTCATTTGGTGAAGCAACTTGGAAAGTCGATGGCGAGAAATCGCGAATCAAATCGCTACAGCGATTGGCGGACGGCCAACTAGCCTCCGGAACCTATGTTTTGCAGCAGATTTCAGAAGACGAATTAACCGTTCAATTGGTGGGGCATGAGATCGGAGGACAACCGATGCCAAACGCTCCCATCGTGACAGCGCGTCGAGTGAGTCAATCAACGAGCCAAGCTGGCGTCGTGGGGAGCAATTGATCATGAACAAAGTAAAGCAAATAGCGTTATTCGCGATCGCAATATCCTTGCTTGGCCAGCCCTTTGTCATTGCGGGCGGTTTTGGAGGCCGAGGACGCGGAGGTGGAGGTGGCCGAAGCTTTGGCGGAGGCGGCGGACGCAGCTTTAGCGGCGGAGGCGGTCGCAACTTTGGTGGAGCACGCCCAAGCGTGAGCAGACCCAACGTAAGTCGACCAAATTTCAACCAGCCAAACTTCGATCGGCCGAATGTTAGCCGACCCAACGTTAGCCAACCTTCTTTCAATCGCCCATCAACGAGTCTTCCTCACTTAGGCGGCGGCAATTTCTCTCCGCCTTCGGTACAAAGGCCGTCGACGAGACCATCAACACCTCGTCCAAACCTTCCCAACAATGGCACTCGCCCAAGCCCGGGAAATCGGCCCAATATTGGAACGAAACCCAGTCCAGGAACCAGACCGAGCCTGCCCAACCGTCCCAGCGGGAGCCAGCCAGGCAATACTCGGCCTGGATTTGATCGACCTGGCATCTCTCGACCCGGTGGACTTCCGAGTGGCTTTCCAAATGGGCTACCTTCAAATGTCAAACCGCCTTCCGCCGGTGACCTTGGCGATTTTCTCGGGTTGGATCGCCCATTGAGCCCAGGTTCGGGTACCCGACCAAACATCGACAAGAGACCGGGGAGTTCAGATCGCTTGCCCAGTCGTGACGACGTCACTCGACCGGGTAATCGATTACCTAACAAAGACAACATCGCTGATCGTCTACCCTCCAATCGTCCGGATCGACTTGATCCTTCGAATCGCCCGGGAAATAGACCCGACATAGATATTGGCAATATCCAGATCGGCGACAACAACGTGATCGGTAATCGTCCGAGCTGGACTGACATCGATAACAACCGCATCAATCAAATCAACAATCGATGGCAAAGTAACATTGGAAATCTGTCGAATTGGACATCTCGATACCCCAATCGCATTGATAACTACCGACGTTGGGGAAATCGCATACGCGACAATTGGTACTGGTCTCGTTACCCCGCTTTTGGACCGCGTTGGTGGAATCGCCACTACATTCGCTGGGGAAGCTGGAGTTACTTCTACGTCTACAACGCTTACCCCTACACCTATTGGTACACGACACCAACTTATCAACAATGCACTAATTGGTTCACTTGGTCGGCGCCTCAATCATCATGGCAACAACCGATTTACTACGACTACAGCAGTGACGGGAATGTCACCTACGAAGACAACCGCGTCTTCATAGGTGGCGAAGAAGTCGCTACGGCGGAAGAGTTTGCCGAAAGCGCAGCAACGCTGGCCACGGCCCCCGAACCTTCGGATGAAGAAGCCGCTAAAGAATCAGAGTGGTTGCCTCTGGGCACCTTTGCTTTGTCGACTGACGGTGAAGATATCGATCCAAGCCGTGTCATCCAGTTGGCTGTCAATAAAGAAGGAATCGTCTCGGGAGCCATTTACAACCGAGAGACCGATCAAACCGACGCCATTCAGGGGCGAGTCGATAAAGAAACACAGAGAGTCGCGGTACGAATCGGCGAAAGCGAAGACGTCATCGCGGAAACCGGTCTCTATAACCTCACTCAGGACGAAGCGCCACTCCTGGTGCATTTCGGTACTGAAAAACAAGACAACTACCTTCTCGTTCGTCTCCCTGAACCCGAGGAGGGATCCGGCGACGCTGAGAATAGTTGAGTCACTCATCTTAGGGGCAATGGTTGATATGTCTGTTGTCCTGGCTCCAACAACTGGACTTTCTTCTGTGAATGTAAAACTGCTACTCCGATCACTGATGCTGGTGTTCGGAATGACCTGTTTGAATGGCGTTTCGGCTGATAAGCCAAACATCGTCATCATCTGGGGTGATGACATTGGACGCTCCAATATCAGCGCGTACACGCACGGTGTCATGGGCTACCAGACACCCAACATCGATCGAGTCGCCCGTGAGGGTATGATGTTCACCGACTACTACGGTGAACAAAGCTGTACGGCGGGCCGCTCATCTTTCATCACCGGACAACACGGCATGCGGACTGGCCTAACCAAGGTCGGCTTGCCCGGTGCTCCCCTCGGCTTGCAGATCGAAGACCCAACCATAGCCGGTCTTCTGAAGAACCACGGTTACGCAACTGGACAGTTTGGCAAGAACCACCTGGGGGATCGCGATGAGATGCTACCAACTAACAACGGCTTCGACGAGTTCTATGGAAACCTCTATCACCTTAATGCTGAAGAAGAGCCTGAGCATCCCGATTACCCAAAGGATCCTGAGTTTCGCAAGAAGTACGGTCCTCGTGGCGTGCTCAAGACATCAGCTGATGGAACGATTGAAGACACCGGTCCGTTAACTCGCAAGCGAATGGAAACTATTGATGACGACGTTGCCGATCGCGCCGTCGACTTCATGGAAAGGCAGGTGAAGGCCGAGAAGCCTTTCTTTGTTTGGGTCAACTTCACGCACATGCACTTTCGCACGCATCCCAAGCCGGAAAGTCGCGGTCAGGCTGGTCGCTGGATGAGCGAGTATGCCGATGTCATGATCGACCACGATAAGAACGTCGGAACAGTTCTCGATAAGATCGACGATCTTGGAATCGGCGAAAACACGTTTGTCATGTACAGCACCGACAACGGGCCACACATGAACACCTGGCCGGATGCCGCGATGACGCCTTTTCGAAACGAAAAGAACAGCAACTGGGAAGGCGCTTACCGCGTTCCAGCCATGGTTCGGTATCCCGGAAAGATCAAGGCCGGTTCGATCTCCAACGAGATCATCTCTCACTTGGACTGGCTGCCAACTCTCCTCGCGTTGGCCGGAGAAGACGACGTCAAGGAAAAGCTGCTCAAGGGATATTCGGCGATCGGACGGGACTATAAAGTTCACCTTGATGGCTACAACTTTTTACCCTACCTGACGGGTGAAGCAGAGAAGGGACCACGTGAATCATTTATTTACTGCAATGATGATCAGCAGCTGACCGCACTTCGCTACGACAACTGGAAAATGGTTTTCCTGGAGCAGCGAGTTGCGGGGACTCTTCAGATCTGGGCCGAGCCGTTCACGACCCTTCGGGTTCCCAAGATCTTCAACCTGCGGACCGATCCTTACGAGCGAGCTGATATCACCTCGAATACCTACTACGATTGGTTGATTGATCGTGTGTTTTTGCTCGTTCCCGCGCAAGATTACGTGGGAGAATTTCTCAAGACCTTCCAGGATTTTCCTCCTCGCCAGAAAGCAGCCAGCTTTAACCTTGAAGAGGTGATGGCAAAGCTCCAAGAGGGTGGTGGAAGCAAGTAGTGAATCTACCTACGCCAATCGAGGCTAGGTGTTGTTGATAACCCGAAGCGTGAGTGGGGGACACCACGCCGTCCCGTGCTGACGCTGCGGGTTAGGATCATTTGATTCATCTGCAATAATCAACGGCATGATCATCGACACGAGATGATCATGCCTTTCAGACATCCTGGTAACAACGGACACGCCCATCACTTGTGTTACCAAGGATCATTGATTCGATTCCCGTCATACCCGAAATGAACCATGAGACTTGAGAGCGCTCTTTTCGGCATTCTGTTTCTCTTTGCAGCTTCCACTTCCATTGATGCCCGCCAATGGACCAGTGCGGTAGGTGGATACACTTTGGACGCGGCGGTCATCGCGTCCAATGAAGTCGACGTGATATTGAAACGTTCGGACGGGAAGTTGGTAGCCGTTCGACAGGACGAGCTTTCCGAAGGTGACCGAGCTTACCTGAAGTCGAAAGAAGCAAGTGACCAAGTTTCAGAGTCACTCGATGGGATGCACACCTGGACATCCAAAGACGGCTTGAAAATTCGCGGTAAAGTCCTCTCGTACGGCCGCAAGGACTACACACTGACCCGCAATCGTGGAAAAGTGGTCATCAATAACGTTCGTTTTGGAGACCTTGATGACCTGCACCAAAGGCTCCTTCTACTCTCCCTTTCAGATCTAGAATCTCAACAACTCACGTCTGAACAAGACCTGAATCGATGGGCTTTGAGCATCGCCGGAAAACCAAAGACTTACACCATTGAAGGAGTGCTCATGGAGCTGGAATCTAGCGACCAAATACCGGTTCCGTTCTTTCTTTTTTCAGATGACGACATTGAAGTGCTTCGCCCAGGCTGGGAAAACTGGGTGAAAGCCCACCAGAATGAACAAGCGAGACAACATGAAAGCTTGATGATGCAAGCGGAAGCGAACGAATACCAGCGGCAACGCAACGAACTGGAATACCAACGTCAACAGATCGAATACCTTCGCATGAACATGCTTGCTGCGAGAACTGGTCTGACTTCCATCTGGGAAGTCGGACTTGAGCCGCCACCGGGGGTTTATGGCCGCCGTACAAGCGTGATGGTAACAGCCCGTGATAGCCTAACAGCGTCTCAGATGGCTCAATCGCAATATCCTGGGTACCGGATTTTCGGCGTTCGCCGCGCCAGTCGATAAAAGCCTAATCCAATGACGCCGCATCATGCCTTCGACGAACTTCGCAAGCGAATGAACGACGCGATCATTGGCCAACCCGCCGTGGTCGATCGATTGTTGCTTACACTCCTTTGCAATGGGAATGCATTACTTGAGGGACTGCCGGGATTAGCCAAGACCCGCGCGATCAAAACACTCTCACAGAATCTTGAATCTGAGTTCAGCCGAATTCAGTTCACTCCGGATCTTCTTCCCGCCGATGTTACCGGCAGCGAAGTCTATCTTGGCGAAGACTCTTCCGAACGCTTTGCGTTTCAACCAGGTCCAATTTTTGGAAACCTCGTCCTCGCCGATGAAATCAATCGATCACCGGCCAAAGTCCAAGCGGCTCTTCTCGAGGCGATGGAAGAAAGACAGGTTACGGTGGCTGGAAAGACTCACAAGATGCCACCGTTGTTCATGGTACTGGCTACGCAGAATCCGATTGAGCAAGAGGGAACCTATCCGCTGCCCGAAGCTCAAATGGACCGGTTCTTGATGCACATTACGATGACCTATCCGGATGATGCGGCCGAGAAGGAAATCGTAAGGTTGGTCCGTGGCGAAAAAGCAATCAGCCATGCTGAGTCGAATCGCGAGATCATTCCGCAGCAATCCGTCTTTGATGCCAGAGGCGAGATCGCCTCCGTTCAGATTTCCGATCCGATGGAAGACTATTTGGTTGCATTGATCGCTGCAACTCGACGTCCAAGCGAAATCGACGATGACCTGGCAAAATGGATTCAAACGGGGGCGAGTCCACGGGGTTCCTTAGCCTTAGATCAAGCCGCTCGAGCCAATGCGTGGTTCGAAGAGAGAAACCACGTCACACCCGATGACCTTCGCGCGGTAATGCATGATTGCCTGCGACATCGAATCAGCTTGACCTACGATGCAACCGCCGATGGGATCACCACGGATGATGTAATCACCCGGATCATCAAACTGGTGCCCGTCGCGTGAACCAACCTGAAGTCGATCCGCGTGTGTATGCAAGCATCGACGATTTGGTACGAATGCGTTCGATGATTGGTGGTCTCTCGTTCCGTTCGCGTCAACCAGCCAACAGCCTTTTATCTGGCCGACATGGATCACGCATCCGCGGTCGTGGCCTTAATTTCGAAGAAGTTCGCCCCTACCACCCCGGTGATGATGTTCGGACGATCGACTGGAAGGTGACGGCCCGGACCCGAAGTCCCCACACGAGAGTCTACAACGAAGAACGAGATCGACCCGCGTTACTGCTCATCGATCAAAGAGCTAGCATGTTTTTTGGCTCGACTCGATACATGAAGTCCGTGACCGCATCCCATGTTTCGGCATTGGCAGCATGGCGAGTGCTTGACCAAGGTGACCGTGTTGGTGCGATCATTTTCAATGATGAGCTCTGTGAGACTCACCCGCCAAAACGCAGCGACCATCACGTTGTGCGAATCCTAACGCGAATGACGCAGTTGAACCGTAGCTTAACTGCGACGACACCTGGCGTGGGTGCCCCTATGCTCTCGTCTGCACTCGAGAAAGCGGAACGGCTAGCTCATCACGGCTTTCTCGTCGTGATCATCTCTGACTTCATTGGTCTCAATGAAATCGCCCAACGATCGCTTCGTCGCTTAGCCCATCACAATGATCTCATCGGCATTGCGATACATGATCCCATTGCCTCCAAACTGCCTGATAGCACTCGGATGGTCGTTAGCAATGGTGAGTTGCAAACCGAAATACGACCGGGAAAGTTAGCTAAAGATCTGCGATCGGCAACCACTCAGCGTTTGGCGGTAGTCCTTTCTTTACAGCGGAAACTGCGAGCACCGATGCTGCCAATCAGTACTGCCGAAGAGGTTCTTCCGCAACTCCTTCGATTGTTGGGTCAAGCATGAAAGCTCCGGATCCTTACAGTCTTGATCGCATGGCAGATATTGTCATGCCACCGCGAGTTCCTTTGTGGCCACCTGCGGGCATTTGGTATTTCGCCCTAGCATTGATGACGCTGTGGGGCTCTGTCTTCTTGAAACGCAAATTGAGTCGATTCTTGGGGGACTCTTATCGCCGGCAGGCCCTCGTCGAGCTAAGAAGTATTAATCAGGGCGACTACGCAACCCTTTCGGTACTTTTGAAGCGAGTCGCGATGGTGTCGTTTCGCACCGAAGAAGTGGCCTCTTTGGTGGGCGCCGATTGGATCGATTTCCTTAAAGACAGTTGCAGTCGATCTCAGTTTGATTCACCGGTCAAGGACCAGATTGCAAACGCGACTACGCTTGGCCCGACTGGCAAAACGGATTCAAGCGTCTGGCGATCGGCTGTTCAAGACGCGACCGCTTGGATCAAACATCACCAGTCGGAGCCACACAAATGACTTTGGCGTATCCATGGTTGTTGGTATTGCTGCCGCTACCACTCGCGCTGCGTTACTTGCTTCCGGCCCACAGAACTTCGACATCCGGGGTGCGTGTACCACAATTCGATCTCGTGGTAAGAGTCAGTGGCGAAGAGCCGTCGAGCGGTTCTTCGATTAGAAGACGGAGTTTTTGGCAAGCAGCAGTCTATGCATTCGTTTGGATCTCGCTGGTTATCGCCGCCGCTCGACCTCAGAAACTACTACCGCCAATCTCGAAAGAGCTGCCTACGCGAGACTTGATGTTGGCGATTGACCTTTCCGGATCAATGGAAACCAAAGATTTCCAAAGTCCCACCGGAGAAGTCGTCACCCGATTGGTTGCCGTACAACAGACACTCGATGACTTTTTGACCCAACGCAACGGCGATCGGGTCAGTATGATCGTTTTCGGTTCGGGCGCGTTCGTGCAAATCCCATTCACTCAAGACGTCGACGTCTGTCGCCAACTGGTCGATCAGCTGGCAGTACGAATGGCGGGCCCAAAAACCGCGTTTGGTGACGCAATCGGCTTGGCCATCACGGTTTTTCAACGTAGCCAGATGGAAGACAAAGTCCTTATTGCACTGACTGATGGTAACGATACGGGTAGCCGCGTCCCGCCAATCGAAGCTGCCAAGATCGCCAAGGACAACGGTATCATCATTCATACGATTGGCATCGGTGATCCAACTGCAGCCGGCGAAGACGCGATGGATGAAGAGGCGTTGAGGACCGTGGCTGAGACTACTTCAGGAAAGTACTTCTACGCGGCCGACCAAAAACAACTGAAGCTTGTCTACTCGGAACTCGATTCGATGAGCGAGCGCAAGATTGAGACACTTTCTTATCGTCCCAGGCTTGAACGTTATCACGTCTTCGTTGCGGTCGCGTTGGTCACTTCGCTTCTGTACTTTGGCGTTGGCTTTGCTAAGGGATTGGCAAGCCATGTCATCGAGCTGGCTGATCAACCACCAAGTAACGCGATTGAACACATCTCTCGTGATACTAACGAGGAGCAGATCGCATGACTGACTTTCTCGGTGAATTTCATTTTCTCCGGCCATGGTGGCTACTCACCACACCCGTTGTTGTCTTGGTTTTTTGGTGGATCCATCGAATGAACGCGGCCAGTCGGGGATTTGAAAAACAAATTGCTCCACACCTCGCACGACACCTCACCGTCGAAGCAGCACATCAATCTCGTTTCACGCCAAAAAGTCTTCTCGCATTTTTATGGTTGCTATCAACTCTTGTGCTCGCTGGCCCCGCCGCTCGCAGACAACCATCACCGTTTGCCGACGACACGGCAACGCTTGTGATCGTCATTCATGTTTCTGATTCAATGCTGAATGCGGATTTGCCTCCATCGCGTCTTGAGCTAGCTCGAGACAAGTTGGCAACTCTACTTGAACGCCGAGGAAACGCGCCCACGGGCCTGGTGGCGTACGACGGCACCGCGCACTTAGTGATGCCCGCCACCAAAGACGCCGAAGTCATCAACCATATGCTTCAGGCACTAGACCCGAAAATCATGCCGAGCGAGGGCGACGCATTGGACGAAGCGATCGCAATCGCCAATCATCAATTGTTTTCAACTCAAGACTCTGGTTCGATTCTCATTGTCACGGATTCAGCAACGGGTGGCCAAGTAAACGATCAAGAAGACGCATTCTCGATTCAGTTTCTTGCCTTGGCTCGAGACGATGCAGCTTTACAAGCAACAGGAATTCCTAAGCTGGCAACCAAAATGAACGCTTCAGTGCAAATGGTGACATCAGACGATCGTGATATTGATAGGGTTCTAAACCGCAGCAAACAGTCAGTTGTTGAGGCTAGCTTAGAAGATGCAACAGCATGGCGTGATGACGGATACTACTTCACTCCTCTGATACTGCTTGGTGGCTTGATGTGGGCTCGACGAGGCTGGAGCATCGAATCATGAGCAATGCCTTGTCCATTCTCACCCGCCCTGGCTTTTGGTCGGTAGGAATACTCATTGTCGCTGGGGTCGTTTGGATGAAAAAAGGTTCAGACTTTATCATCAATTCTGACCTCCGAGGTCAGCGTTTAATGGATGCGGGCGAACCGGCTGCCGCTGGCGAAGTATTCCAAGACAGCAAGCGCCGGGGGGTCGCCCTTTATCGTGCTGGCGATTTTAAGGCTGCCGCAGAGACCTTTCGACTGAACGCAAACGGGGATTCCCAGTTCAATCT
>JBCCKZ010000123.1:0-11278 GCA_039027135.1 Planctomycetota bacterium | reverse complement strand
GGCGAGGGGCCAGAAAGCCCATGTTGAAGCCTTCGATGGTAACGTTCTCGATAACGCCAGGACCACGAGTGACCTCGTTGTACATATCTAAGCCAACGCCCGTATCAGCCGTTCCACCGTTTTGCACATACGGTGCCCCCGTACCGACGAGCCTGGCGTTACGAATCGACATGCGTTCGTTGTAGTTCATCAACATGCCGTCGCGTGAACCCCAAACGGTCAAACCATCGATCGTTGGGTTCAAAGTATCGATGTAGGCTTGATCCGGTGGCGCATGGAAGTCACTGCCAATCTCGCCGAGATATCCTGCCGAGTGAACGTAGCGGGACCGAAACCCAACCGTGGCTCCATACGATTCGTTGTTCTGAATATCAGCCAGCGGTGCCCACCACGTCGGAATCGTATCGCGTCCCGTGATCAAGTTTCCGTTAGCCACATTGGCAACTTGAACACTAGATCGACCGCGAGCCAGATCGGGCTCAATGACTCCGTCGCTCCAGATGATGATTCCGTGTGCCGAAGCTCCCGCGGCCACATTGTCTCTCATGCTGACCATATGGCCGCTGAGCCAGAAGCCATCGCCATCATTACCAAAGTCCATTCGATCCAATCCGAGATCCGGATCGATGGCACCTTCATCATCCAAGGTGAAAGTGGGATTGACTGACCGGATGGCGATGTTGCCCACCATCGAACCGATTTCGTCGCCCACTTCGGTGTAGAACGCAGTCCCCTGAACGTTGTAGGCGACGTTGTTGACCATGTTGACGTTGGCCGAGTGGTTGACGAAGCCCCAACCAGGGCTACCGTCAACAACGCTACCTGAAACGAGAGCTGGCGTGCTATTGGGATCAACCCCACCACGGTGGAAGTGAAGCGCGTAGCGTCCACGAACGTTGGTTCGTGGACCTGTTTCGGTATTGAAGACAACCGGTGCACTGGTTTCATTTCCAACGACGTCGGGAAACTCGAAGAAGATATCGTCGAGCGGACGTGTCTTGTCAGTTCGGCCTAGATCTTTCAACTGCGCGTTCTGAATGTCGACATCGAGCGTGTGCATCAACATGATGTGACCGCGATGAGCAACCGATGCGTTCTCGCTAGAGATCTGAACATTCCGGGTTTTGTTAGCCACGTAGACGTTCAAGTCGGACTCAGGTGGAATGTGATCCAGTGCAAGGGGGTCTACGAAGTTAACCGTGCTGCCATTGATCGAATCGATCGTTCGAACCTCGTCGCTGGTTGCGCCCTGAGTTCCGGTGATCACAATCTCATCGCCTGCCTTCCAGTTCTCGGGAACAACGCTGAGTTGAATCGAGGTTTCTCCGGCGGCGGGGAAGCTTTCAAGAGTCGCGCGGTGAGTCGACTCGGCACCGTGAATGACGGTTGTTCCGTGTAACAAAGCGCCGCGGCTGAGTTGCTCAGGATCCCAAGTCGTATCAATCACTCCATCGTCAGCGAACACGAGCTTCGCGGTGACATCATTGGCAATGGGATTGGCAGCCGTTCCCATCTCAAATCGACCATGCGGAGCGCTAACGATCGTGTCAACGCGAAGTTCCGTGTTGACGTCGGTCGCGAATCGAAGAGTCCCGTGAATGCCGATGGTTTTGAACTCGGTTGTCATTTCCGAATCGACGGTCAAAGTCAATCCTTGTGGAATGACAATCCGAGCGCCGGCGGTCGGCACGGCGTTATTCTCCCATATCGAAGGATCCGACCAGTTGCCCGAGGCCGCGACGGTATGGGTAGATTGATCAGCGGAAACGAGCGCCATTGCGGCAGGATGGGCCATGTGATTTGAGTGGCCCGACATATCCGTCATCGTTGAGTTGGCCATCATGCCTGATGTCACCGCCGAATGAGACATCGAACTCGACGGATCGTTGCTGGCAATCATCGCTAGCGGATCACCGTGACCACCCGAATGCCCCGTCGACATCGAATGATCCATCGCCATCATGTCACCGGCTAGCAACTGACGCGATTCGAGGCCCTGAAGCAGCAGCCTACGCTTGCGCTGCTTTCGAAAATGTCGACTTCGATTGATTTTTGCCTGTCGGCCCAGGACTCGGTGGATCCAGTGATCGGACATATTGAAATTCCTGTATCGCCACCCATGTGGATGACTCGAGAGAAGAGAAAAGAGACAGCCGAGACATGAGTCCCCAGCGATCGCCCCTTCTTTGTCACCCAACCATCAAGTTCTTTCACCAATTCGCAAGAAATACGGAACTTTGGGTAGAATCAGCGACGTGGTGGTGGCTTCCAGCCTCCGAAAAGTCGTCTCTAATGTCGGCTCGAAGCCAACACCACGGGATCTCTGATGTGGGCTGGAAGCCAGCACAACGGGTTCAATCATCATTGCTACCGAAGCCGAGGCGTCGTTCGTCTCCGACTTCGACCCACTACTACGTCTTCCACAGGAGCTTCATTTCCAAATGACCGACGCGGCAACCACGCGATTGAGTCTTTTGATTCGCCTGCATGACAGCGGCGATACCGATGCGTGGGAGCAGTTTGTGGAGATCTACAGTCCGCTTGTTTTTCATTTCGCCCGCAATTGCGATCTTCAAGAATCGGATGCGGCGGATCTGGTACAGGAGGTGATGAGCGAGGTATCCAAATGCATTTCACGTTTTGAGTACAACCCCGAAATTGGGAAATTCAGAAGCTGGCTTTACAAGATCGCTAAGCGAAAGGTCTGGCGACTCGGTGAAAAGAGACGCAAGCAACCTCAAGGCGCTGGTGACAGTGCGACGTTAAGATTTCTCGAAAACCAACCCGATTCCCAGGATGACTTTCAACAGCTTTGGGATTCAGAATATGAACGACACCTTTTAGATTGGGCAGCGAGAAAGATTCGATCAAAGTTCAACGAGTCCACATGGAAGGCTTTCTGGATGACGTCCGTCGAAGACATGACGCCTCAGTCGGTCGCGAAGGCATTGAACATCAGCGTTGGTTCGGTGTATGTCGCAAGGAGCCGAGTCGCCAAACGGCTCGCCGAAAAGATCCGGGAAATCGATGACAGTCTGTGAACGTTGCCCCGATGATGGCGAACTTGTTGCGTTGATTGCGGGGCGTCTTTCCGATACCGAGTCGGAGCGTCTAACCAAGTCGCTTGATCATTGTGGAAAGTGCCAGCAGAGGATTCTCAAACTAACCGCCACGCCTCTCCTGTCATCAAAGCTACCTGGACTCAAACAGCGTCGCAAAGAGTCACCACTGCTCAGCGATGCGGTTCGACGAATCAAGTCGATGCAGAAGACAGTGGTTGGGACGATTCCACTTGATCAGGACGATAGCTTCCACATCGAGATGACGGAATTCGTCGAGGACGGATTCGAGATCCTCAGCACGATCGGTCGCGGGGGTATGGGCATCGTTTTTCTGGCGAAGGAAAAGTCGCTTGATCGATTGGTGGCTATCAAAGTTTTGTCGCCTCTACTTGGAGGCAATCAAGCCGCTCGGCAACGTTTCCTGAACGAAGCACGTTCAGCCGCGTCTGTGATTCATCGTCATATCGTCACCATTCATGCCGTCTCGGCAAAGCACAAGACACCCTACTTAGTGATGGAGTATGTCGAAGGTTCAACCCTGCAAGACCAATTGGACAACGACGGGCCTATCGCAATCGAGGAAGTTGTTCGAATGGGTCTGCAGCTTTGCTCAGCCTTGTCGGCAGCCCATCAGAAAGGCGTGATCCATCGTGATATCAAACCATCGAACATCATGGTTCAATCCGAATCCAACGACGTTTTGTTGGCGGATTTCGGCTTAGCGAGCACAACCGGTCTTTCCGGTCTCACACGAACGGGAACCGTCGTTGGCACACCGGCCTTCGTCGCGCCGGAAACACTCGATTCTGAAACCCGCGCTGACGAGAGGTCCGACCTCTTTAGCCTCGGCGTCGTACTTTATGCGCTGTGCACAGGCGATTCACCTTTTCAAAGTGACTCGATGCTGGGCACGCTTCATCGAATTGCTTCTTGCAACCCGAAATCTCTGAGCGAAAGTGCACCTCAAGTCTCGGCAAACCTGTCCCAATTGGTAATGAGGCTGCTCAACAAAAACCCGGACGAACGGTACGAGTCGGCTGACGAAGTTGCATCTGCACTGCGAGCGTGTCTTTCACCAAGTTCGGCCAT
The DNA here is from genome assembly GCA_039027135.1 of Planctomycetota bacterium. GTDB lineage: Bacteria > Planctomycetota > Planctomycetia > Pirellulales > Pirellulaceae > Rubripirellula. Next base: position 7,127 of record JBCCKZ010000123.1, on the reverse strand, counting down.
ACCCAACACGAAACCAGAGGTTGATAAACCGCCAATCGCGAACATGGCCGATCCGAGCGCATTTCAGATCGAAACCGTCCAACGTTCAAAGCGTCGTAGTACTCGCAAACGCCGCAAATCAAATCCATGGCAACCGTTCATCATTGCAGGAAGCCTCCTGGGCCTCACAGCCGTCTTTGCACTCGCGTTGGTGTTCAAGACCGGCTCCGGCAAAGACTTGGTGAGCCAAACTGTCGAAGACGTTCCCACTCAAGAGGTCGTGTCGGCACCGAGGCCTGTCGATGCGATTCCTATGAATCTCTCCGGCACGCCGGATACAACCAGCTTGAAGCCATTATTTGGTGTTTTCGACGAGGACCGGAGGCCGAAAGGACGTTTCGTATCACTCGAACAAGTCTTTGATCAGATTGATGAGGGAGATACGATTGAGATCGCCTCAAACGATGTCATCGATGTCGATTCTGAGATTATTGAAGTGGATGATCTCACCATTGCGGCAGCAGAAGGGTTTTATCCCGTCGTCCGATTCCAGCATGATTCGCCCGAGGAAGAGATCTGTCTCGGAATTCATGGAACCTTGACGCTCAATGGGCTTAGGATTGAAACTCAGGAAGAGGAGCAGTTCGAAGGCTTACACACGCTGATCAGTATTTTTGATACCGCATCGTTGACGCTTCGTGATTGCCAAATCAATGCCAGCGGTGCCGACTTTGGCATCTTGGTCGAATCAAACGCAAATCTCGCCATCGAGAATTCTCACATTCACGCGCCTGGCTCAACCGTCATTGGTATTTTGGACGAGGACACTGGTCAAACCGAAATCCTGGACTCATGGCTTACCGGAGAGGTCGCATTCAACCTACTTCCGTCGACCTCGCATCACCTACAGCTTGTCAATAGTCAGTGTGTAGTCGAGTGGGGATTCCGAATCGAGCGAGAAGACTTTTTCCTTGACGACGAAGAGGATCTAGACGATGACGATGATCTTGATACTCACGTTAACGATGCTGAAGAAGATGTTGATCCAAATGATGCAATCGTTCTTTGGACGATTCAGTTTCGTGATTCCATCTTGATGGTTACTGGAGGGCTTTTGGAGGACGGTCCTGACGCATTGGACGCATCATCAACTTTCGCACGTCTTGAATTCGACAGTCGCAACGGGACGATTGCAGGGCAACCGTTTGGCGAAGAAACCAAAGATCTTTGGGAGGCTGAATTGGAACTCCAGTCTTTGCAATACACCGAGAATCCTTTCCGGGAGGACATTGAGAGAATCGATGACCTCATTCATTTTGCTGACGTGCCAGAGTTTGAGCTCATTGAACAGGATGATGAGTCATGAATTCCTCGAATAGTCCGTTGATCGCATTAGCGACAGCCAGTCTCTGACAGAATCTTGGAGCCTATCTGAGAATCTCAGCCGAAACTCGCTAGCGTCCGGATTCGACGAGTACCGCGGGCTAGCACTTAATCGGCTGATTTGAATACGGACAGGCACTTGGTATCCGATATCGCCAGGCTTCGCAAAATATTGGCATCGGTATTTTGACGAAATCCACTGCGGATTTGACCCGCTGGAGTATTGGTGTGAATGGCGCTGGAGTATTAGTTTGAATGGTGCAGAGGCTGGCGAGTTGAGAGCAGGTAAGCTTTAACTTCGAATGCTTGACCATTAAGCTATCTGTCCGCAAATACCACCGGGTTTCCACCTCCGACAGCCATCAGTCCATTCATGGTTTCAACCGAACGACTTCATCAACACGTCATCGCTGTTCCTCCATTGGCTCGAAAAAGCGATGGCAGCTTCTGCGATGCAAACAACCAGAAGATCATCGATCACATCGTCGCGGGAGGGGTTAAGACCTTCCTGTACGGCGGAAACGCAATGGTTTATCACATGCCAATGTCGGTGTACGAGGATATGCTCGGCTTCCTGGCATCGCTCCCGGAAGATCTTTTGCTCGTGCCATCTTTGGGGCCATCGTTTGGCTTAATGATGGATCAGGCAAAGTGTCTGGCCGCTCATGCATTCCCAACCGCGATGATCTTACCGACCCGAGAGATCGCTGATGATGTCGGAATTGAACGAGCTGTCCATGAGGTCGCCGAGGCTCTTAATCGCCCAGTCGTACTGTATTTGAAGTTTGAGAATTACCTCAGCACAGAAACCGTCTCACGGCTTTTCGAATCCGGTGCGATCAGTTGGATAAAATACGCTGTTGTCCGGCAGGATCCTAAAGACGATGAAGAACTAACTCGCCTGGTCGATGCGGTGGACCAGCAACGAATCATCAGCGGAATTGGCGAGCAGCCGGCTATCATCCATATGCGAGACTTTGGACTGGGCGGCTATACCAGCGGTTGCGTTTGCGTCAATCCAACCCCTAGCCAACGGATGCTTGGTCTTTGTCGAGACGGCAATTGGGACGCGGCTGAGGAAATTCGCGAGTCATACGAACCGCTGGAGGATCTCCGCAATGAGATCCATCCGATTAGCGTTTTGCACGAAGCGGTACAGCTGGCAGGCATCGCCCAAACAGGTGCCGTCCCCCCACTTCTTTCACCTTTGTCGGATGTAAATCGCGAGCGAGTAAACGATGCAGTGAATTCATAGTGAATGCAGATGAGCCGAAAGGGGAGGCGGACGACGGCTTAGGTGGATTCAACTGAAATTTGGCTCGTCACTCAGGCTCACCCGTTTCGGCTCGTCTAGTACTCGAGTTGGCTACACTATTGAGGTAGTTCACAACTCGTTCCAAATCACGTTTTCCATTGATGAAGCTCTTTGATCTTCTGCAACCTGAGGACCTCGCTCGCGTTGCGGGCTTGCAGTGGTTGGCGGGCCAGATCGTAGAGGGCTATCGAAGTGGGCGTCATCGGTCACCTCACAAGGGTTCGAGCGTCGAGTTTCGCCAGCATCGTCCGTATACTCCCGGAGACCAACCGACCTCGATCGATTGGAAAGCTTACGCAAAGAGTGACCGGCTCTACGTTCGAGAGTTCGAAGAAGAAACCAATCTACGGTGTGTTTTGCTGGTCGATCAAAGTGGCTCGATGGCTTACGGAGGAACGCGTGGATGTTCGGGCATCAATCGAGATTCGAACGAACTAAGAAGCTTTGAGCCGCGAACAAAGTTTGATTACGTTGCCGCGTTAGCAGCTGCCACCACCCATCTTCACCTGGTCCAACAAGATAGTGTGGGCCTGACAATGTTTGATGATGGCGTGACCTCCTACTTGCCACCAGGTTCGAAACCATCGCACCTGAGTGATGTGATTCGAGTGCTCTTTCAAAACCCACCTAATCCCCCCAGGAACGAAACGAGCACGAGAGACGGAGCACCGCGAGATTGGGGTGAAACCATCATCGATGCGTCGTCAAAGATCCCTCGGCGGTCACGCGTGGTGATTTTGTCCGACACAATGGGAACGCTCGAAACCGTCGACCGCGCTCTCGCAAGACTACGCGCGGGGAAACACGAGGTCGTATTGATTCAGATTCTTGATCCCGATGAGGTTGATTTTCCGTTTGGTGGCTCAACTCGATTCGACGATCTTGAGTTGGTCCATCATCAGCGCACCGTCGACGCGTCGGCGATCCGAATGGCTTATCTCAAGCGTTTGGAGAAGCACAATGATTCACTCCGAAGCGTATGCTTAAAGAATCGCGTCTTATTTCAAGCGATGACCACCAAGGACTCCATTGTCGATAGCTTCGCACATTGCATTGACTCGCACCGGAGTGGTCGATGAGTTTCATCAATGCATTCATGCTAGCCGGCGCGGGATTCTTCCTGGTTCCACTTGGAATTCATTTGCTTTTCCGTTCTCGCGTGAACGTGGTCTCGTGGGGAGCCAACCACCTCCTTGACGATGTCATTCGAACGCAGTCCCGCCGAATGCGTCTGCGAGAGATTTTGTTATTGCTGATGCGGATTACGATTCCAATCCTCCTCGCAATAGCTTTGGCCGGCCCACTGATTACGGGCAACCAGGCCTCGACTTCGAGCCAGCCCATTTCTGTTGTCATCGTTCTCGATGATTCACGCAGTATGTTGTTGAGCGACGAGAGCGGCAAAACTTCATTTGAAAAAGCAATCGACCGACTACAGGAAATCCTTCGAGGATTAAATCGTCAGGATGAAGTCTCCATCGTGACGACCACCCATCCAAGCATTAAAAGGGGCTGGTCTTCACCTTCCCGAGCACTGATCCGCCTCGCGTCAATGCATGCGGAGGGTACCAGCGAACCCTGGAACGTGGTCATGCTGGGCGTTGAATCACTTTTCACAGACGCTCAACTTGATAGCCGATGTGTCATCGTGCTTTCCGATTTTCTTGACCCTCAAGATCAGTCTTTGGCTCCCACTCAATCAGACTGGGAAACCGTCTGGATCCCCTTGGCGGATGAGCATAGCGCTGCATCTACCAATGCATCCGTCGATTCCATCAGTGTCGATGGTCTGCCAACCTTAAGACGCGACCACTCTCTCTCGATAACGATTCGCAATCAAGGTGACCAAGATGTCCGTCGATTGACCGTCACATCCGACCAGAACGAGATCTATCGAGAAGATATTGAGTTTGCCGAGGATCAGGTCCGCGAAGTCGTCTTTCCTTGGAAACCGCAGCGGGCTGGCCAACTTTGCATCAAAGCCCGGGTCGACGGATCGGACGCATTGAAGGCGGACAACGTCCGAATGACAATCATCAGTGTCGTTGATCAAATTCCTGTCGGGATTATTGATCACACGGCAACCCATTCGGCTTCCCTGCTGCAAACATCATCGGGATTTGTTCGAGCTGCTCTTGGATTGAACGCGAGCTCAAGATTCACCGTCACGACGATGACGCCTCAGGAATGGGTTCGTGTGCCTCAAACGGATTGGCCACCAATCATGATTTGGACATCGGGCTTGTTCGAAGACGCTTCGACGGAGACCTGGGAGCAATTCTTCGTTCGCGGAGGAAACCTCATCGTTTTTGATCATGAAGACTTGGCCGACTCTCACATCGAATTGAGCACCGTTTCAAACCTTCGCGATCACATTGAGTTCGAAACCGCCACGGAAACAATTCGCCGTGCGGCGTCCGAATGGCTCTCCGATTTTGGTGATCCGAACAATGGCCCGCTCAGCAGCATTCGAGTTCGTCGCCTTCGAAGCCTAGTTCCAAGCTCCACATCGAGCGTCGTCTGGCAAACCGTTGACGATGCTCCGCTACTGCTAGAAAGTCAGTCTACCGGTTCGGGAAAGATCTTTCAGTTTGCAATCTCGTCGACGCCTGAGGACTCAAGCTTGCCACTCCGGCCTGCGTTCGTAGCGTTGCTCAGCCGAATGATCGAACGCGGCTCCAAACAAACGAATCATCCTCCTTTCGATCCCGGCGAGAGGGCTGCCTGGCTTCCAGATAGCGATACTCAGAGGCCTTCGGCATTGTTCCAAGCCGACCAGACTCCGAACGCATCCGGCATCAATGATATCGAACGTATCGCTGTCTCGAGAATTGACGATCAACGTTTCACGTTTGATGTTCCGCGTCAAACGGGACTGATCACACTGCGTGATCAAAGCCATTCAAAGTCTTCAACGGTTATCCAACAACGGGTCGTGAGCACATCGCCAACCGAGTCGAATATTAGCCCGTCCTTCGACTCCACACTCGATGTGTTGCAAGGTCGCTTCGGAGGGTTCGTCACCTCTAAGCAACAAGACCTCTCAAGAGAGCAACTCATTTCCCCAGGCTCTCGAAAGGGAAGTCAACCGATTTGGCCTTGGGTACTCGCCGTAGTTGTCTTGCTTATGCTGGCAGAGTCTTTCCTAAGTGCACGAATCAGCCCTGCGTCAGGTTCAACTCAAGCCCAATCGCACCCCACGCATGCACCGGAATTTGCGTGAATTTGCCGATCCGCATGACCGCTGCTCTGTCTCCCTGGACCGTCTGGACGATTGCGATTTCTGTTTCGCTACTTGTCCTGATTGTCTACTCACGTGACTCGCGACACTTGCGAGGCCTGTCCTCATTCATGCTGCCGGGACTGCGAGCCGGTGCCGTGTTCTTGGCTCTGCTTACGCTTGGCAAACCAGTTTGGTATCGCGAGACGACCGTCGGCACATTGGGTAAGGTCATCTTTGCGATTGACAGTTCGGCGAGCATGTCAATCGACGACGGTCAAGAGCTCAATCGATTGCAGAGGGCACTTGAACTGGTTTATGGTGAAGCGGATGGATGGTGTGAAAGACTGAGTGAAACCCATGAAGTCACGAGCCTTGGGTTTGACTCGATCGGAAGGAAGATAAACAACGACAGCAATTTGCTGCCAGATGGCTCGATTACTAATCTCGCCGCACCACTTGAGTCCGTTTCGACCAACGTTCCTGAGTCACTTGAGCGACAAGCCACCCAAGAAGATTCTTCGAGTGTGGCTTTAGTCATTCTGAGTGACGGCCAACACAATGCGGTAGAAGGGTACCTCGATCGAGCCGGCGAATTGGCCGATCGATCGATGCAAGTCCATGCCATCGTTATGGGCGAATCCAAAACTCCGCGAGACCTTGCAATCCTCGATGTCGATCTCCCCACTCTCATTTCCGACGACGCCCGAGTATCCGGAGACATTCAAATTCGAAAGGTTGGTGAGTGGCCCGAGGGCGTTCAGGTTTCAATGATGACGCCCGACGGAGCCCCTATAGATTCCTTTGAAGTGCCAACAGGCACTGGAGTCTTCACGCTTCCCATCGATCTAGATGGGGCGGAGCTAGTCAAGGCGATGACGTCACCCTCCATCGCCGGCGAGTCCGCTGCGAGCTCTGAACCGCAGGTGCTTGATCTACGTTTCGAAATCGTTGCACCATTCGACCCGAGCGAGGCACCAGAGAAGATCACAAGCAACAATATCCAGGCTCATCGAATAGCAGTCAATCGAGGAAAGAAGCGTTTGCTTCTCTTGGAGGGAGTTCCGAGGTGGGAAGCCAGGTACTTGAGAAACTTCTTTAGTCGAGATGTTGCTTGGAACGTTGAGACCATTCACACGTCAGAATCTCGAGACGCCGTGAGCTCAAGGACTGGCAACCGGCTTTCACTCCAGGCCGAAGAAATCGCCGGCTATGACGTGATCGTTGTGG
>JBCCKZ010000122.1:0-11297 GCA_039027135.1 Planctomycetota bacterium | reverse complement strand
GCCGAAAGAGTCCTCACTAATCAGGCTCACCGAATCAGTTCGATAGATGACGCTCTGTCTGATTTCAGATGAGTTTGGCGTTCCCAAACCGTTGCCACTGGTCGTGTTTCCGACCTCGAAGCCGCGGGCGTAAGTAATCCCATGGCTGGCGTAAATCGAATTAAGCCGACCGACGAGGTTCTGTGTGGTGGTATCGGGTTGCTGCTGTTCCTGAAGCAGGATGATGTCAGCTGGTCGAGCGATGCCGTTAACGACTTCCTCACCGATCGCCTGCAACACAACGTCAACTTCTGGACGTGCGTTTCGAATGTTCGAGCTACCAACCTCGGTTCCAAAGGTGTTGGTGTTGTAGGTCACGATTCGCAACTGAGCCCATGCGTTAGAGCCACAGAACAGGGCGAGCGTTAACGCAAATATTCGTGTCAGTGGAGTGTTTCGTATCACTTGTTGCTCGGAAGTCGTTCTTCGGTCATGTGTCTACGGGCGAAGGAACTAGTCTGGAGGATCCGTCGTTCGTTTCCACGGACTGGTTTTTTAAGGCCGCGTTGATTGATCGCGCGTGCGAACCTGGAGTCTAGTTGGACCTGGGGTTATTGGACTTCAAACTAGTCCGGAAGTTGGAGACCCGAGTCAGTGAGGCTGAGCCCGCCAACGATCCTGGGAAGCATCCGCTAGGAATCGACCAAAATGTCCGAGCAACGATCGCTCTAGATTGATTTCAAGCGATGCAATGGGCGTCAGTATCGATGATTTGCGCCTCGCGAGGGCAGCATTTGAGCTAACGGGAAAGCCAGGACCTTAATGATTCAAGCAATGTTGGATCGGTTGCCGGCGAACGAGTTAGGAAAATCGATCAAATCGGTGAATTTTCATGTTGAACAATTGACACAAGAGGCGGTCCTAAGGATTATTGTGAAACCGGTTGCAAAGAACTTTGGGGAGTTCTGTTCGGCATTGGGCTGCTTTGTTGGCTTGTTCGAGCACCTTGCTGAAGTGCGCAACGCAACCGGTTGTGCTGGGTTGGAATCGTTTGTGTTTCATCAACTTCTGACTCGGTATTCCTTCCCACCACACATTTGTTCGGGAGACCCTGAATGAAGAAAATTTTCTTGACCCTCGCGTTGTTGGTCACCGGCTTCTCGGCCAATCAAGCGACCGCCGCCATCACCGCGTTCTCGGATGATTTCCAATCAACGGGTGCGACTTTCGATGGCTGGGTTGCTTTCTCGGACAATGGCGGCTTCCCCGGCGGCTATTTCATCGATACGCCCAGCTCGACAAACCCTCAGATATTTCAGTTGGCCAACGATGGTGCAGGTGAGCAGTATCTGAACTTTTTCGCCAACTACGACAACGCGCCCGTCCATAACCGATTGGATCCGGCGCAGACTCCGGTTTCGCCTAACAACCGCGAAGCCATCAGCTTTTTCGTCGACCAGGAGTTCACCGCGGCGGATACCGTTTCGGGCGACACTTGGACCTTCGATTTCGACTACGCAATCAACCCTGCCTCCCCACCCTCGGGTGGAACTGAAGTCGGGGCGTTCATTCGAGTTTTCGATCCATCTTTCAACTTGTTGGACGAAGTTACTTTCGACACTTCGGGCGCCACGGCGGCCTTCGCTGCTGCACCCACACTGTCCGTCACCCTCGATCCTCTTTGGCTCGAAGGACGCGTTCAGTTTGGTTTCAATAACCTTGTGGGATTCTTCGAGGGATCCGGAATGTTCTATGACAACGTTGCGATCGCCAACGCGTCGGCCGTTCCAGAGCCGGGCTCCTTGGCAATCCTTGCTTTTGGCTCGATCGCAGCAGCAGTCAGACGGCGAAAGAGGTAGCATTTGCTTTTTGAGGCCTGGTTGTCAACCGCGACCGATCCTGAATTGAACGACATCAAAGTTGGCAGATTACGGTCTGCCAACTTTTTTTCGTGGCCAGATTGTTACGGGGCGTTGCAGATTGATTCGGTGGAACACATCATTAAGGGTGCGTGAACACGTTGCTCTTTCGATTGAACTCGCCGTTTCTCGATCTCCATGAAGTCTTCCGACGTCACGATTAGCGACATCGCAGCAAGGGCTAACGTTTCCAAGAGCACAGTATCCCGAGTGCTCAACGACAAGGCCGTCGTCAATAAGCAGACTCGCGAAGCGGTTCTCAAGGCCGCGAAGGATCTTGGCTACGAGGCAAATCTGTTTGCACGCGGACTGGCGGTCGGGCGGTCCATGACGGTCGGTGTGGTGACCCAAAACATCGGTAGTCCGTACTACGACGCACTGATGCAGGGAACGATTCGCGGATTCACCGACACGGGTTACTCCCCCCTTTTCGTCGATGGGCAGTGGGAAAGTACCAAAGAGCAGGAGGTCATCAAGACGCTGCTCGGACGGAAGGTGGATGGCCTTTTGCTTCTGGGGGGAAATCTTCCAAAGGATCAACTGAAAGAACTCAAGGAGAGGCTTCCGACCATCATCGTGGGGATGGAATTGGAAGGCTGGGAAAAAAGGTGCGTCTACTGCGACAATGTGGGGGCAGCATTCGACGCGACTCAGCATTTGATCGACCTAGGCCATCGCCGAATCGCTTTGATCAAGGGAATGGAGCACCACCAGGACACGATTCGTCGAGAGGCTGGCTACCGGAAAGCACTTCAAGAAGCTGGTATCGAGCTAGACGAAGAACTAATCCTCGATGGCGATTTTTCGCCACAGTCAGGTGTGATGGGTATCAACACTCTTCTGATGCGAGCTACGACGTTCACTGCCGTATTCTGTGCCAACGACTCGGTGGCTTACGGAGCTCGACTGGCTCTCAATCGAAAGGGAATTCGAGTCCCCGAAGAAGTCTCCGTGATTGGATTCGATGATCAAGCCGAGTCTGCTTACGTGACTCCGCCCCTGACCACTATCCGTCAGCCGGCCAATGAAATGGGAGTTGCAGCGGCCAAGGGCTTGGTGGAATTGATGCAGGGTGGGGAATGTGACCTTCCTGTTTTTCAAGCGACACTGCAAAAGCGTGAATCCGCAGCGCGGGCATAGAACCACGACAGGGCGCGCTTCGAGCCTATCCGTATACCTATCAGCCGACAGGCGCTAGTCGGCAGTTCCCGGCGAAACCGGACGCTAACGCGCTTCGGCGGAGGTTCGCAGATAGGCGATTGGTACCAGCCCACTGAATGCGGGCTTTTCATTCCGGCACGCCACGTATTTTCTCCGTGCCCTTCCAAGACGGAATCAGCCCGTCGAATTCTCAACACCCGTCCTCCATTTTGCTCTATGTTGGCTTTTGGGGGATTTTCTGGTTCAGTGTGTTCTATGGGATTGGTTTGATGAAAGCTCTGCTAGTGACTCTGGCGGTCAGTCTCTCAATCATGAATTCTTCGTTGGGCCATGCAGCCGTATCAATTCAATTGACGGATGACGATTTTGGGATCACCAATACGTTCAACAACATCATCATTTTCGAGATCGACATCGAGCTAGCCGACTCGATCGTTCCTGGTGGAACTTACGTCAATCCAGCCATCGATCAGATCGACTATCGAATCTTTGGACAGCTTCCTAACGCGACGCCGTCAGATTTTGACGCGTTCAATCTTCTTCGTGGCTATTCAGGGGCGGATTTTTATGCTCAGTCACCCGAGTCGGGTTTGTCTTTCTCAGTGCGCGCTGACGCCGTTCTTACCGATGGTCTACAGCTATCCGAATTAGTGGGAACCGGGTCGGATCCAATCCTTACTTTCAATGCCCGTGAACTGAATCAAAACCCTGGCCGATACCATCCACCTGATCTCGTACTGCGTGCTGACGGCACAGGGCGTCTTCAGAACGCGAACAACATGAGCACATTCCCAAATCCTCCACTGCCATTTGGCAGTGGCTTGATAGTCGATGTTGATTTTGGTGAAGAGTACATTGCTGACCTGACGTTTACACCTAGTGCGGTGACTATCGCCGTTCCCGAGCCAGGTTCATTTGGGTTACTTGCACTCATTGCTTACGGATTTGGCATCAAACGCAACATCCAGCGTCCAAACTAACTTTGAAGAGTCGTTACTCAGCAATCGAATTGAACGCGGATCCAATCGTGAAGTCCGCGAATCGTTTGGAGATTGCTAGTTGTAGGGTACCGGGCCCGAGGCATCGCTTGGGCTCCCCCATACGGCTCATTGATGGTGTTAGCGAGGTTGGATGGGGATAATGCCATCTTCCGGTGCCGATGACATTCCCGCAATCTCATGAATGCTTCGGGGCGCGAGTCCCGCGATCACGAACAGCTTTTGCATGCCCGTCATAAATTCATGCCAGTGTTGAACGGTGTCTGGTGTGCCGATCAGCTGAGCGTCTTCGCGGTCAAATCCACGCTCGCTAACCCGTATAGCCGGATCCAGATGCATCAACGACTCCAGCATGAGGTGCGTCCGTCGATCGTTATCCGTCAGGCCCTCATCATCGTAGATCCATAAATGATTCTGCAACACGCGATCAATCGCTTGCAAAGCCGCTGATGAAGCATCATCAGCCTGGAGTACCACTTCGCAGGGACCACATTGAACGTAGAATTTGGGCATCGTAAACCTTCCTTGAATGATTGTGAGAGTCGGTGATGGGAAGTACTCCCGCCACACCCACAACATCGCCCAGACGCGTGACAAGACAGGTCCATCGATGAATCAGGAACCGCTCAGTAGCGTTCATACGGATTCTTGCGTGGAAATCCTGGCGTCCTTGGGGCTTAGCCTCGCCGTAACAACTTATCAGGCCGGGCATCTCATTTTTTTTCGCGTCGACGGTCATCAGCTTAATACACACTTTCGCTCGTTTGATAAACCGATGGGTGTCGCCTCCGATGGTGCGAGGCTAGCTGTTGGCGCGGCACATGCCATCTGGCAGTTCCATGATCTTCCCGCCGTTGCATCTGCGATCGCGACAACAACCGATAAAAGCGATACGCCTGCTTCCAACGCACGAATCGACGCCTGCTACCTACCAAGAACAACCCACTGGACGGGTGATGTTCAGGTTCATGAGATGGCGTTTTGCGGTTCCGAGGGAAGTTTGCAGTTTATCAACACACGGTTCTCTTGCCTTTGCCAACTGAGTTCGATCTACAACTTCACCCCGGTTTGGCGGCCTTCATTCATCGATCACTACGCGCCAACGGACCAGTGTCATCTCAATGGTATGGCTGTGGTTGATGGAGAAGCTCGTTACTTCACCGCTCTGGGCGATACCGCTGACGACGCTGGATGGCGTCAGAATAAGCGAGACGGCGGAATACTACTGGATCGGAAGAACGATATCATCATGCTCGAAGGTCTCTCGATGCCACACAGTCCTCGGGTGCATCGCGATGAGTTGTATCTTCTTGAATCGGGTCGTGGCGCCCTATGCCGTGTCGACATTGCCAACGGCCGCACGGAGACCATCATCGAATTGCCCGGCTTTGTTCGCGGCTTAGATTTTGTTGGACAATATGCATTCGTAGGGCTATCACAGATCCGAGAGACGGCAACCTTCGGCGATGTTCCCGTCGCCAAGAAGGCGCTCGAAGACCGTCCTTGTGGTGTCTGGATTGTCGACCTCGATCGTGGTGAAGTTGTCGGCTTCGTCAGATTCGAAGATCAAGTTCGCGAAATCTTTGCGGTGAAGATACTTCCTCACAAGTTTCCCGAACTCATCAACGATGATCGCACCCGACTAGCCGGTAGCTTTGAGTTACCGCCTGAGGTTCTTGAGAATCTCTAACACTTGTACGGTCCGCAAGATCCGATTGTCGGTCCGAAGTACGGGATGTTGCGTTTAGCGCCTTCCCGAAAATTCAACCGGGGAATGGCGCCCTCGATGTCGGAGAAATCGACGGATAACACCGAGACTATGCTCCAAGACTAAAATCTGGAGGACACGCCTACTTTAGTCCGTTTAGTCGTTAATGAGATCCTGCCATGAAGCTTGGCTTCATCACCTGTGCTTGTTTAGTCCTAACCACCTTTGAAGCCAACATAGGCTTATCGGCCGACTCGGTACGTGTTGGACGAGTGCGTCCGGATATCCTGGAAGTTCAGATTGATGAAGGTTCGGTGGAGCTTGGGAAGTATCTCGTCTACGAGCCCCAGCCTGGTGATATGCTCGATGATGATTCGCCTCGAAGAACCATTCTCAAGAGATCTGGAAAGCCCGTTGGATTCGTATCGGGCAACGAGAAATCTCCTCAACGATTTATTCGATACGAAGACAGATACACAGCCACTCCCATCGATAGAACGATGCTCACCAACCCGAAGGCTTGGGAAGTCGAACTCGATGGCGAAGCAATCAAGTTCGAAGCGGCCCATCGCAAGAGTGTTGTAAACGACATTGCTGACCGGCTCCAAGGTAGACCCAAGATAGCCTTTCGCCACTTCATCTACCTCAAGACGGCAGAGCCAATCAAAGATGGAATACTTGAGGTATCCGCAGAGTCTATTGGAATTGCTTCCCTAGAACAGCAACTAACAAGCACTGATTCCGTTAGTTCCGCCATTCACGTCAGCCATGTCGGTTTTCGACCAGCGGACCCCATCAAGCGTGCCGTATTTTCATGCTGGATGGGTGATGGAGGTGCAATGGAACTGGATGTCGATTCGCTGCCCAAATTTGTTGTCATGACAGAGAAGGGTGATATCGCTCAACGCGGTCAGCTTAGCGTTCTTCGCTCCGCGGGCGAACCCAATGATCATCGAGGCCTGCAGGGATTCCCCAGCGGAATCCAAACAAACTACGCGGGTACAACGACCTATGACATTCGATTTGATGATCTCAAACAACCGGGCGAGTATCGAGTCGCGGTTGAAGGAATCGGAACCTCACGACCCTTCCTGATTTCCGACAACGCTTACGATCGAGCGCTCAACTTGGCTTTGCAAGGATTGCGTTATCACCGATGGGGAGTATCCGATGAGCTACGCTTGATCGATGGAACGACGATGAACCGGCCCGGTGCAACGCCCACAAAAAAGAATAACCCGGTTAACGTCCCCATCCGAGTGAGCAACGCCCCCTACAAGAATGCAAACTTCGGCGACATCGTCCAGGGCGACGCGGGACCATTCCAATTTTCCAGCGATAACAACATCGTCGGTGGCTACATGGACGCTGGTGACTTTGATCGCAACTTCAACCACAACATCATCACTTACTTGCTTTGCGACGTGGCTGGTCGCATGAAAAGAAATGATCTAGGGTTTCGACATGGATTTCTCGATGACGCACGTTGGAACGCTGACCTTTGGCTAAAGCTTCAAGACGAAGACGGAGGGATTCCGTCAGCGATCGAATACTCCGAACATCCTCGATCAGGAGAACCCAGTTGGCTAAACACATTACCCGTGTATCTTTGCGCGCCCCATCTCGAATCCAACATGATGTATGCCATTGCGGCCGCAAAATTGATGGCCGTCGAATCAAAGCTTGATGACTTCAAGAAGTTCGATCTTCAAGATCGTCGGGACTCCTGCGATCTCGCGATAGACTGGGTTGAAAAGAGAATTCCGGAGTCGCCCGAAGAGAAGCTGGCGGATCTCTATTTGTGGATGCACACCGAACGATATGCTCACGAACAGAGTGCTGAATCACTAACCATTCTCAAGAAATTGTGGAATGAACGCGTCCCAGAACCGTGGCAGATGCTCTCGACAAGTGCTCTGCACGCGGCGGCAACCTTGCTAGAGCTTCCTAAGAATACGTGTGACTCGATCATCGATCGTGAAAAGCTTGCCGGAGCCGTTCGACACACGATTGAAGCTGTTTTTCTAGAGGGAAGCTACCGACGTTCATCTTACGGAGCGCTCAAACATGGTTGGGTTCAAATTAACTTTGGCAATGGTTCTTTTCCCGCACACGCTGCCGCACCATTGGTTCGACTGGCGAAAATCCTTGATGACGCCGAGTACTTGGAGGCAGTTGTTGCTGGATTGGCTTATGCCTACGGAGGCAATCCGCATAACATGGCCTTTATCACAGGTCTTAACGATGCGTCTGTCAAAAACATACTGCACTGTGATACCCGAGCGACCGGGCACCGCGCGCCGAGTGGAATCACTGTCTATGGGCCTGCCGATACAAATAACCGTGGTAACGCTTGGCCGATGAATTGGCATCTGCAAGGTGAGAATCAGATTTATCCCGCCTACGAAAACTGGCCGGCTTACGAGAACGTGCATCAGTTCTGGAACTGGGGGATGGTGATGGAATACACCGTTCATCAAACCCAAATCTCCGCAATCTACTTTCCCGCCATGCTCCGTTTGCTCGATTAGGTATTTTTTGAGTCGTTCTCGCACCTTGCTATACCTAAGCGAATGTCAAAGCCCTTGCACCTAACGACTCTTGAGTACGACCACATGGTCGCTTGTGGAGCATTTGACGCTTTGGATCGCAAGGTCGAACTGATCCGAGGAAGGCTTGTCACGATGATTCCAGCTGGACCGATCCATGATGACTTCATTGGCTACTTGACTGATTGGTCTGTGCGGTCATCAAATCCCACAACGGTCCGGATTCAGGTCCAAACTGGAATGTCGCTCGTCGAATTAGACAGCCGTCCCGAGCCCGATATTTTCTGGGTCAAAAGAGGTCGATACTTGAAGGGGCATCCAACTGGCAAAGACACGTTGCTTGCAATCGAAGTTGCGGATAGCTCTCTCTCGAAAGACCGTGTTGAGAAGGCTGCTTTGTATGCTGAAGCAGGCGTTCCCGAGTACTGGATCGTCGACGTTCCAGGGCAGTGTCTTTATGTGATGCGAGAGATTGCGGCGGACAAACGGTATGGTTGGCAACACACATTAAAGTCGGGCGAGTTCGCGTCACCACTGTGCGAATCGACCGCAAAGCTTGATCTAGCTGATCTTTTTGATGTGCCGTCGGTCTGATGAATCTAACTCTGATCTCTCAAGCTAGACGAAGATCGAAAGTCCGACCGCGAACTAGTTCCGCTACTTGAGGCTCTGCTTGTAGGCCTGTAGGAGCTCTTCAATTCTATCGGTTGACAGTTTTAATGACCTGGCGGCCATTTCGAAATTGGTATGACCGCTTACCTCAGGCTGTATCTCGTTGTAGAGATCACAGGCTCGCCGAAGACTTCGAATCTTACGAAGACTCTGTTTGATGTATTTCTGTAAGTCCGTCGATTCATCAAGAGGTCCTAGAGCCAAGATAAAATCGTAGACATCACGAACCACCTCGCGAAGATCATCGTCATCCTCCGATTCATCCGCGTGCTTCAGGAATGTACGCACCATCCAAAGATGAGGCACTTGTCTATCGATGGCTGCAGCGAGCTCTTGCTGTTCCATCAGGTCGCGGACTCACTCACTTCAGTTTCGACAGACTCAGTGGCGGCGACTTCTTCCGCAGCCGGTTGCTCCTCTGCTTTCTTGGCATGGGCACCACCACCGGAACCTGCCGGTGCCGCGTGCCCGTGAGGCGTGTTCATCGCAACGATAATGATTCCCAAAGCCGTCAAACCGATACCAACCCAAAGTAGCGGACTGATCGTGACATGATCACGTAGCCTTAAGAAAGATACGATCGCGGTCACGCTAACGGCACCACCGAAGACGATCGGCATCACAAGCAAAGCGTTTCCCTTGGAAGTCATCATTGCCGAAGTGAGGCACAATGCTCCGAAGGCTCCTAAACAGCCTGCCAGAAATCCCCACTTCGCAGTTGGGAAATAGTCGCCGGAAAAGCTGAACGAGTCACCCTTGAACTTCATCACAGCCAAGCCCCCGATGATCGCGATGACGAGATAGGCGATGCCAATGAAAACATATGGCTTGAACGGACTCCAGAGTGGTCTGCCATCGATGCGAGGTGCCGCCGCATTTCCGATGGCGGGTCCGTAACAACCCCAGAATAGGGCGGTTCCGAGTGCAAAAAGGATAGGAATGAGCATTTTGTTCATTGGTGGGGAGGTTTGGCGGGATAGTTCTTGGTTCTGGAGCAGTATTAGACGTTGAACAGGAAGTGAACGATATCGCCATCCTGAACGACGTAACTCTTGCCCTCGACACGCAGCTTACCAGCCTGGCGAATTTCTTTCTCGGAGTGGTGCGTCTCGAGGTCATCAAGGGAATAGACCTCCGCACGAATGAATCCGCGTTCGAAGTCAGTGTGAATCACGCCCGCGGCCTGGGGAGCCGTAGCTCCCACCTTGATTGTCCAGGCGCGAACCTCCTTTTCACCCGCGGTGAAATAGCTTTGTAGTCCCAAGGTCGAGTAAGCGCCGCGAGCAACCTTGCCTAGCGCCGGCTCGCTGAGCCCTACGGCGTCGAGCATCTCCTCTCGATCTGATTCATCCAATTCAGCCAACTCGGATTCAAGCTTCGCACAGACGCAAACGACGCTGGAACCGACCGACTCCGCATAGTTTTGGACTTTACCAACCAACTCGTGTTCGCCGAGCAAATCATCCTCACCGACATTGGCAATGAAGAGAATTGGCTTGGCCGTCAGCAGTCCGTAAGACTTGATGAGATTGAGTTCGTTCTCGTTCAAGTCGAGTGTTCTTAGCGGCTTATCTTCACTTAACTGTGCGTTGCACTTGGCAATCACCTCCAGCGTCTCCTTGGCTTCTTTATCGCCGCTTCTTGCCGTGCGTGATGCTTTAGCTTCAGCATTCTCGAGAGTCTGTATATCCGCCAGCATCAATTCCGTTTCAATGATCTCAATATCGGCGACAGGATCCACCTCGCCCGACACGTGGATCACATCTGAGTCTTCAAAGCAACGCACAACCTGGAGGATCGCATCAACCTGTCGGATGTGCGAAAGAAACTTGTTGCCGAGTCCCTCACCCTCAGACGCTCCCTTCACAATCCCAGCGATGTCAACGAGCTTCAAGATTGCAGGAATGACCTTCTGTGGCGGGATATATTTCACAATCCGATCTAGCCGAGGATCGGGAACACTGACGATACCCTCGTTCGGTTCGATCGTGCAAAAAGGGTAGTTGGCACTCTGGGCGGCACCCGAGCTTGTGAGCGCGTTAAAGAGGGTGCTTTTGCCGACATTCGGCAGTCCAACGATTCCGGCTTCCATGAGTCTCTGATTCTACGGTTGAATTGGTTTCAAGGCCGAGAGGGTAACACAAAGTGATTTTATTTGAGTCCCACCTATGGTGAATTGCCACTCCACGAGCCGCAACGGCTCGAGCAGAATTGACCAGAAGTCCTATCTCCGATAGCTCCGGAAGCCTGGTAATTTATTGATCGTCCACCTATCCGGCCCCCAGAGTAAGCCGTGACCCGAACAGACCTG
>JBCCKZ010000121.1:0-11302 GCA_039027135.1 Planctomycetota bacterium | reverse complement strand
GTCCTCGAAATCGATGACCATGGCTTGTTCCTCATTGAGCCCCTTTACGGCGAGGCCCGCAATTCGCCATCCGCCCACTTCGTGATGCACCTCCCATACGATCTCCATTTGGGTGGAGCCCGCATTATCGACGGTTGGCTCGGTCCAAACCGTGTGTACCAGGGCAAGGTCGTTGTTATCAGGCATGACTTGGCTTTGGGTCACCTGAAATCGGGCTGCGGGTAGCCCGATCGGCTGGAATGCAGCGCCGATTCGATCGAGTTCTTCCCGGGCCTTGCTGGTTAAAAGTGCGGCCGCTCCACCGTCTTCATTTCCCCTTCGGACAAGGTCAAGAAATTCTTTGATGACGACATCTGGCTCGGCGCGTACAGGCGGCTCGGGGACTGTAGTGGAATTGCCGGAGTTTTCGGCAACGTCCGATGGACTTGGGGTTGAGGTGGATGTTCCACAGCCCACTAGAGCGGCGAACGTGAGGGCTGTGAGGGTCAACAAGGTCAATCGCATCGGATCGTTTTGCTGCTATTGAGTCGAAAGTCGGAGGGTTTGCTAGCTTTGCGACGGGTCAGTCGGGGCCGGCGGGAACTGCAAAAAATGCAGCCATCGGAGGAGCTATCAACTTTTTCGAATCGCCGACAAGGCTAACTTCGCGATCGAAAAATAATTCCCTGTCAATTACGCGACTCACTGTAAGGGGCTTTGCTTTTGCCAGTATTCCCGGTCAGTTCAACTTGCCACTCATATTTGCAGAGCTATCACATGTCAGTTTCAATTCAGGACAGCGTCGTTTTCGTGACCGGGGCCAATCGAGGAATCGGTTTGGCGATTGTCAGGAGTGCTCTCGAGCGTGGGGTGAGCAAGGTCTATGCCGCCGTTCGCAAGATCGAGAATGCTCAGGCGTTGGTCGGCGAGTTTGGCGAGCGAGTTGTGCCTGTGCAGGTTGACGTGACTGATCGGCAGTCGATTATCGACGCGGCGAAGGTGGCCAGCGATGCCAATATCGTGATCAATAACGCCGGCACCTTGAAAACGGCCTCGCCTTTGGCGGAGCACGCGATCGATGCTCTCAACTACGAAATGAAGGTCAATGTGCACGGCCTCATTGAAATGGCTCAGGCGTTCTCATCGCAACTCACGCGGCAATGCGGGGCTTTTGTCCAGCTTAATAGCGTCGCTTCGCTGAAGAACTTTGCTGACTTTGCGACGTACTCAGCATCCAAGGCGGCAAGCTACTCGATTACCCAGGGGCTTCGGGAGAAGTGGGCTGAAGAGGGGGTTCAGGTTGTCAGCGTACATCCGGGACCCATTGCCACGGATATGGCCGATGATGCCGGGCTTTCGGAGATTGCTGAACCTCCATCGCTGGTGGCGGATGCTCTATTCGATGCTGTTGAGAGTGGTGACTTTCATGTTTGGCCGGATGCCATGGCCAAGCACTTTGGTGCGGCCTATCAGGGTTTCGCGGCCAGCGTCGTCGAAGCGGAAATGGCTGAGTCCCCCAGTTAAGACTCACCTGAGGCCTACCTAAGGCTCAGTTGGAGCCCAGCTGAGAATCTCAGTTTGAATATTGCGGGGAGCTTTTTTTCTCGAAATCTTCAAAAGCCGTTGACGCTTTTTCGAGGCATCCCTATCTTTTGCGTCCCCCACTCGCGAGGGCGGTCTGCATTGAGCGGCCGCCCGGGCAGGTAGGGGACGACATTCAACAACACCCTTATTTAACTCGGACGAGAATACGTGTCTGCTGGAGCAAGCGAAGTCATCCGCATCCGCATGGAAGCTTATGATCATGCGGTATTGGATCAGAGCGCCCAGGAGATCGTCGATACGGTCAAGCGGACCCATAGCGAAGTTCATGGGCCCATTCCGCTTCCCACACGAGTTGAGCGATACACGGTGTTGTCGAGTCCGTTCGTTAACAAGAAATCCCGCCAGCAATATGAGATTCGTACTCACAAGCGATTGGTGGATATTGTCCAGGCTACGGCCAAGACCATCGAGGCTTTGAACAAACTGAGTCTGCCTGCAGGCGTCGACATCAAGATCAAGGCTTCCGCCCGCTGATTTTTGTCCGTCCGAAGGTGGGTGCATGCGTCGCCTGTCACTTTGCTAGGGTCGTTCCCGGTAATTTGCGTCGCAGTCATTTCTTTCAACCAGCGGCCTTCCATGCTTGGAAGCCAGCTCGATAACGCTCGAGTAGAGGCATTTTTGTCTTGTTTCTCGTGAGGTTCGTGCTCGGCAGCTTGGAATTCCATTACTGAACATTAGATGAGCGTCTCGAGAGAGACGCCTGATGAGGAACCATGTCACCATCAATCCTCGGCCGAAAAGTCGGGATGACGCAGATTTACCTGGAAGACGGAACGGTTGTTCCCGTCACAGTTGTCCAGGCCGGTCCGTGTCACGTCCTTCAGGTAAAGACGAACGAGCGTGACGGCTATGAGGCTGTTCAGTTGGGGTTCGAAGACAAGCCGCGGCGTTTGGCCAAGCGTAGCGAACGCGGCCACGTAGCGAAGTTAGAGAGTAAGCGATCGAAGGCTCGTCAGTCCTCCGGCGTAGAGCTGCTGGAAAAGGCCGACTGCGAGCCGCAAAGATTTGTTCGCGAAGTTCGTGGGGCATCGGATCTGTCGGTTGGTGACCAGGTCAATGTTGGTTCCTTTGAGGGCGTTTCGAAGGTCGACGTGACCGGCACGTCCAAAGGGCGTGGTTTCAGCGGTGTTATGAAGCGGCACAACTTCGCCGGCCAGCGGGCCAGTCACGGTGTGAAGAAATGTCACCGTCACGCCGGTGGTACGGGAATGAGTGCGTCTCCGTCACGTGTGTTCAAGGGTTTGAAGATGGCGGGCCAGTACGGCAACGCCAAAACGACCACCCGGAACCTTGAATTGGTTCAGGTGGATGCCGAGAACAATCTGATGTTGATTCGTGGAGCAGTGCCTGGGCCCAACGGCGGCATGGTTTCGATTCGTCAAACCAACAAGGTGGGCTAAGCGATGGCAACGTTGAAAGTGTTTTCAGTCGACGGTTCTGAAGTCGGCACCTACGAGATCGATACTGAGACGGTTGCGGATCGTATCAGTAAGCAGCTTCTTCATGATGCTGTCGTGATGTACCAGGCGAATCTCCGACAGGGAAGTCACCACGCCCGGACTCGAGGCCAAGTCGCGGGTTCGAAAAAGAAGATGTACCGCCAGAAAGGAACCGGTAACGCGCGTGCCGGCGGTAAGCGTACGAATGTTCGTCGCGGTGGTGGTGTTGCTCGGACGATTAAGAGCCGAGACTACAGCTATCGTCTCAATCGAAAGGCGCTGAAGCTCGCCACTCGAATGGCGATTCGCTCGAAGATTGAGGATGGGGAGATTGTCGTTGTCGACAAGCTTTCCTTCGATGCTCCGAAGACAAGTCAATTCGCGTCGATGCTTAAAGCCTTGGGGTTAGATAGTACGTCGACGCTTGTTGCGACCGCCGAAGCGGATCGTAACGCATACCTGAGTGGTCGGAACATTCAGGGTGTGAGCGTTCAGCCGGTTCGCGAGCTCAATGCTCTTGAGGTCCTTCGTCCCAAGAGAATGCTTGTGACGAAGGATGCTCTTGATCGAATCAAGGATGGCAGCTTCGCTGAGTCAGCCTCGGAAGAGGCGACCGCTTAGTCGCTCGAGTGCAGTTCATTAACGACCAAAACTGATATCGAATTCACATGGCCCATATCCCACCACCGCCGCCCCAAGACAATGGAGTTCAGCTTGAGCCTCATCAGGTTCTGCTGAAGCCGCTAGTGACCGAAAAAGGTGTGCACCGAGCGACGCGGAATAATCAATACGCTTTCCAGATTCATCGCGACGCGACCAAGATGGATGTTCGCAAGGCTGTCGAAGAATTGTTCGACGTCAAGGTGAAGAAGGTTCGCACTCAAAACCGCAAAGGCAAGCTTCGTCGATACCGCTTCAAGTACGGTCGTACCAGCGACTGGAAAAAGGCGATCGTCGAGTTGCATGACGAGCACCGCATCGACTTCTTCTAAGCCGACACCAGAAATACACCAACCACCACCGACTTAAACTGCATTACCCATCATGGGCATTCGAATCTACAAGCCGACCAGCGCTGGACGCCGAAATGCGTCGGTTAGCGATTGGGCTGATCTGACTCCTGGTGCGAAGCCAGAGAAGTCGTTGCTTCGGCCGAAACGCAAGACCGGTGGTCGCAACAACCAAGGCAAGATCACTTCACGCCATCGGGGCGGTGGCCACAAGCAGAAGTACCGCATTGTTGATTTCCGTCGCGCCAAGGATGGGATCGAAGCAATCGTGGATTCGGTCCAGTACGATCCAAACCGCTCGGCTCGCATCGCGTTGCTAAAGTATGCGGACGGCGTGAAAGCTTACGTGATCGCTCCGGCTGGTCTTCGTGCTGGCGATAAGGTGATGAACGGCCCAGACGCTCCTCCAGCAACTGGTAATTGCCTTCCTCTAAAGAATATTCCTCTGGGAAGTAGCGTCTGCTGTATCGAGCTTCGGGCAGGTCGCGGTGCGACCCTGTGCCGAAGTGCTGGCACCGAAGCGACGCTTCAGGCTCGCGAAGCGGATTGGGCTCAGTTGCTTTTGCCGTCGGGTGAAGTACGGCGGATCCCGAGCGTTTGCCGTGCGACGGTTGGGCAAGTCGGCAACACTGAACACATGAAGGTTCGGCTGGGTAAAGCTGGGCGAGCTCGTTGGTTGGGCCGTCGTCCGCATGTTCGCGGTACCGCCATGAACCCCATCGATCACCCCCACGGTGGTGGAGAAGGTCGAACCAAGGGTGGTCGACACCCGGTTAGCCCCCAAGGTAAGAGCGCCAAGGGTGGCAGCACACGTCAGCGACGCAAGCCTTCGAACAACGCAATTGTTCGTCGTCGAAAGAGCAAGCGTTACGGACAACTCAAGCTTCATTGATCGTTTCATCACACACCTGACACCTAATAACCTTCAACTCTCATGAGTCGCAGTAGCAAAAAAGGCCCGTATGTCGATCTGAAGCTGTATTTCAAAGTGCAGCGTCAAATCGAAGGTGGTGGCAACGAACCGATCAAGACTTGGGCTCGTGCTTGCACGATCGTGCCTGAGTTCATCAACCGAACTTTCATGGTTCTTGATGGACGTAATCACGTCAAAGTCTTGGTCACAGAAGATATGGTGGGCCATAAGCTTGGCGAATTCGCGCCGACGAGAACGTTCAAGGGTCACAGCGGGAAGGGCAAGAAATAGTCATGGCCAAGTACACCGCAAAACACAAAGGCGCTCGTATGAGTGCTCAGAAACTTCGGCTTGTCGCGAACATGATTCGTGGCATGTACGCTGACGAAGCCTTGGATACCCTCAAGTACCAGCCACAGCGTGGTGCTCGGATGATCGAGCAGGTGATCCAAAGTGCTGTCGGTAATGCGACCGATCCTGATCAAAACTCGGGCCAAGCTCGACGAATCGAAGAGTTGGTTGTCACCGACATCACGATCGATGGTGGTCCCATGTTCAAGCGGATCCGTCCGCGGGCTAGAGGTACTGCTTTCATGATCAAGAAACGTACCGCTCATATCAACGTTGGCCTCACGCCGATCGACGAAATTTAGACCACACTCGCCACTCCAATCACACCGCATATTCTATGGGACAAAAAGTCAATCCAATCGCTTTCCGAACCGGCGTCACCCGGGGATGGACAAGTCGTTGGTACGCGTCGAAGCAAGACTTTGCGGAGTTGCTGATCGAGGATCGCAAGCTTCGCGATTTCATCACCAACCACCCCAAAAAGAGTCAGTACAAAAGCGCGGGAATCGATCGCATCGAGATCGAGCGAACTCGCGACGAAGTTCGGGTGATGATGTTCGTGGCCCGTCCGGGTTTGATCATCGGGAAGAAGGGTCAAGAAATTGAGATCCTTCAAGCTGAGCTTCAGAACTTGATCGGTCGACGTATCAACTTGAAGGTTGAAGAAGTCGGTCGTCCAGAACTACAGGCCCAACTGGTGGCCGAAGAGATCGCACAACAACTGTCCAAGCGTTCGTCGTTCCGCCGCACCATGAAGCGTGCACTCGACACAACGATGGACGCAGGTGCCAAGGGGATTAAGGTCCAGCTGGCTGGTCGCTTGGGCGGAGCTGAAATGGCTCGCCGTGAGAAGCAGATTGCTGGCTCGATTCCTCTGAGCACATTACAAGCCAAGATTGATTACGGATTCACCGAAGCGATGACGCCACAGGGGCACATCGGAATTCAAGTGTGGGTCAACCAAGGTACTTACGGAGACGACGAAAATGGCGCTGATGCCCAAGCGGGTCAAGCATCGAAAAAGCCAAAGAGGACGCATAAAAGGTAGTGCGACTCGTGGCAACACGGTTGTCTTCGGTGACTATGGTCTTCAATCGCTTGATGCGGGATGGATCAAAGCACAAACCATCGAAGCCGGCCGGATCGCGGCTCAGCAGTACGTGCGTGGTGAAGGCAAGCTCTACATCCGCATCTTTCCCGACAAGTCCGTGACCAGCACTCCGCTGGAGACTCGGATGGGTAAGGGTAAAGGTGAACCGGATTTTTGGGCGGCTACGGTTAAACCCGGCACCGTGCTTTATGAGCTTGGCGGTGTTACCGAACAACAGGCGAAGGTGTGCTTTGCACGTCTAGCCAGCAAGCTACCGGTCAAAGTTCGATTCATCGAACGACGTCCGGCTTAGAAACGTTTCTTCTCGCATGCGAGAAGGCAAGGCTCAAAGGCTCGGGGAGTTTTCTTCCCAGCTTTCGCGGCCAACCACCCAGACGGAGAGTTCGCGAGATGTCGAGTTCTTTCCGAGCTTAAACAGAAAACCTATTTACCAACCCACTCACCATGGCCACTTTGACCGAACTTCGCGAGATGAGCGATGAGCAATTGGAGGCAACCGCAAAGGAAGCTTCCAAGACGTTGTTCATGTTGCGTTTTCAATCGCAATCCGAACGGCTCAATACTCCCAGTGAGATTCGCAAGAATCGACGTTTGATCGCACGGATCAAGACGTTGCAGACCGAGCGAGCCACCAAGGCCAAAGCCTAATTTCACCCTTTTTGAACCAAACATCCGATGCCTAAACGAGTCGTTTCCGGAATCGTCACCAGCGACAAGATGAGTAAGACTCGTCGCGTCGAGATCAATCGATTGGTCAAGCACCCGAAGTACAAGAAGTACATTCGTCGTCGCACCGTGTGCTATGCCCACGATGAAAACAACGAATCTGGTGCTGGTGATCTGGTCGAAATTGTGGAGTCTCCGCCACTCTCGAAGCTCAAGCGTTGGAAGCTGGTTCGTGTGCTCGAAAAGAGCACGGAAGTCGATTTGGTTGCTCTTCGTGCGGCACAACGTGCTGAGTCCGAAGCCATTGAGGCGGCTCACGCCGGCGAACCTGAGGCGGCTCAAGGCGAAGCGGCACCCGAGGCTGCTGAGTCTGAGGCGACATCGGA
The DNA here is from genome assembly GCA_039027135.1 of Planctomycetota bacterium. Lineage (GTDB taxonomy): Bacteria > Planctomycetota > Planctomycetia > Pirellulales > Pirellulaceae > Rubripirellula. The sequence goes on along the minus strand of JBCCKZ010000121.1, from coordinate 3,842 downwards.
CTGAATACTCATCAATATCTTTGTCGCTTCATGAGCGGCTCGAACTGAGTCGCAAACCCGTAACCGAAAACTAAAACTAACCCTCCTCCGATGATCCAGCAAGAAACCCGTCTCGATGTCGCCGACAACACTGGTGCACGCGAAGTGATGTGCATCAAGGTGCTCGGCGGTTCGCGTCGACGCACCGCCGGCTTGGGTGACGTGATCGTTTGCAGCGTCAAGAGCGTCATCCCCGGCAGCGATGTGAAGAAAAAATCCATCGTACGGGCGGTGATCGTTCGCACGAAGCAACCGACGCGTCGAAGCGACGGCAGCTACATCAAGTTCGACTCCAACGCAGTCGTGCTGATCGATAAGGACAAGGGTCCTCGCGGTACTCGAATTTTCGGTGCGGTTGCACGAGAACTTCGCGATCGCAACTTCATGAAAATTGTCTCCCTTGCCAACGAGGTCGTTTGAAACTGCCATGAAATTTCGAGTCAAAGATGAAGTGGTCGTGATCGCCGGCGCGGACAAAGGGCACCGTGGCGTGATCAAGCAGATCGATCGAAAGAACAATAAGGTCATCGTCGAAGGCGCAGGCCGAGTTTGGAAGCACGTCCGTCGGAGTCAAAAGAACCCTCAGGGTGGACGTCTCAACAAAGAGATGCCCATTAGTGCTTCGAATGTCATGCTCGTTGATCCGGCCGACGGAAAGCCAACGAGGATTGGTGTTCGATTCCTAGATGACGGTAGTAAGGAACGCTACGCAAAGAACTCGGGTCAAACGATCGACAAGATTGCCCCCGCGAGAGCATCGCACGCGAAAGCTTAATCGGCTTCGTTAACATCCAACCAAACACAAACCACCACTCAACGTCTCCCCATTTCGACATGTCCGATAAACCACGCATGCAGATTCGATACGATGAACAGGTTCGCCCTGCCCTCGTTGAGAAGTTTGGCTTTGCGAATCCCCACCAGGTGCCGCGACTTGAAAAAGTCTCGCTCAATATGGGGGTTGGCCAGGCTATTGGTGACAAGAAGATCTTGGATCTGGCCGTTGAAGCGATGACCCAGATCGCTGGTCAGCAGCCTGTGATCACGACAGCTCGTAAGTCGATCGCAAACTTCCGACTTCGTGAGGGCATGTCGATCGGTTGCATGGTGACGCTTCGACGTCAACGAATGTTCGAGTTCATGGATCGTCTAATCACGATTGCACTTCCTCGTGTTCGTGACTTTAGAGGGATCAGTCCGAAGTCTTTCGATGGACGAGGTAACTACACCATGGGACTGACTGAACTGTTGGTTTTCCCTGAGTTGAATCCCGACAAATTCACCCGTCCCCAGGGCATGAACATCACGATTGGCACATCAGCCAAAAATAATGAGGAAGGCCGCGAAATGCTTACCCTGATGGGAATGCCTTTCCGCGACCTCGCCAAAAAGGCCGAATCGGCCGCTTAACCGTTCACTTCCGTATCCAAATCGATTCACTCGAATTATCCGTGGCTAGCAAATCCAAAATCGCCAAAGCGAACCGAATGCCGAAGTTCTCCACCTGTCAGGAGACTCGTTGCAACTGTTGTGGACGTGTCCCCGAAGCGTCTATCGCAAGTTTGGTCTGTGTCGAATCTGTTTTCGCGAGAACGCTGACGCCGGCAAAATCTTCGGTGTTCGCAAAGCTAGCTGGTAATTAATCGGAGTTCTCCCCGCCATGATGACTGACCCCATCGCAGATATGCTGACCCGGATCCGCAACGCGGTTCAAGTGGAAAAGCCTTTCGTCGACATTCCTTCGAGCCGGTTCAAAAAGGGCATCGCCAACGTATTGAAGTCCGAGGGTTTCATTTGGGATTGGAAAGATCTCGAAGATGAAGGCCCATCGCCACTGATCCGTTTGGAGCTCAAGTACGGCCCCAATGGCGAACGCGTTATTCAGAGTATTCGCCGTGTGAGCAAGCCCGGGCGTCGTCTTTACGTTCGCGGCAAAGAACTCAAGCCTGTCCTCGGAGGCTTGGGAATACAGATCATCAGTACTTCCAAGGGTGTGATTAGCGATCGAGAAGCACGTCGCGAAAACATTGGTGGCGAAGTTCTTTGCGAGATCGCTTAGCGATATGTCCGGGCAGTTCAAAGTGGATGCCCCCAACCTGACACCTGATACCTAAATCCTGACACCTGAATCATGAGTCGTATTGGCAAAAAGCCGGTCCCCATCGAAGGCGGAGCTTCCGTCTCGGTGGCTGATCGCACCGTCACAGTTGAAGGCCCCAAGGGGAAGTTGGATTTCACCTTCAGGCCCGAAGTAGAAGTCGCGATCAACGACGAAGACAAAACCATTTCGGTCACTCGAGCGAGCGATGAACGCACTGCTCGAGAATTGCATGGGCTCACCAGGGCAGTCATCGCAAATATGGTTGAGGGCGTGACGAAGGGTTATGAAAAGCGGCTCGAAGTGGTCGGTGTCGGATACATTGCGGCGATCTCGGGCGATACGCTCCAGCTGAGAGTTGGCTATGCCAACGAGCTTCATAAAAAGATTCCCTCGGATCTGAATGTCACCTGCCCCGACCAGACACACGTTGTCGTCCAGGGTCCCGATAAACAGCGTGTCGGTCAGTTCGCTGCTGAAGTGCGTGCACTCAGAAAGCCCGAACCTTATAAGGGTAAAGGCATTCGCTACGAAGGCGAGTACGTCAAAATCAAACCAGGTAAGGCAGCCACGAAGTAGTCATGGACAAAAACAAATCACTCAACGCCCGACGATTACGCCGTCGTCGTCACGCGCGAAAGCGTTTGCGTGGATCGGCCGAGCAGCCTCGTCTTTCAGTCACTCGGTCGCTCAAGCATTTTTCGTGTCAATTGATTGATGACGAGCAGGGCAAGACGCTGGTTGCCGCATCCACCCGCGAAAAGGCTCTAGCTTCATCCGTTGGTAGCGGAGGTAACTGCGACGCGGCTGCGGCGGTCGGTAAGCTGATCGCTGAACGTGCGACCGCTGCGGGAGTCTCCGGGGTCAAGCTTGATCGCGGCCACAACAAGTATCACGGTCGCGTGAAAGCATTCGCTGATGCCGCTCGAGAGGGCGGTCTTCAGTTTTGAAGTAACCCTCCCTCTGGGAGGGTAGGATCAAGAGATCAACAGAAACTCAAACAAACACCTTTAACCGTTTAACATCCCGGAATTCTCATGAGCGCCGCCTCGACCGGATCACGTCCCCAACGAAAATCACGCAAGTCTGAAGAGCCGCAAGGCTTGGCGGATGGATTGATCGACCGCATGGTCAAGATCAAACGCTGTGCAGCAGTGGTCAAGGGTGGCCGACGTTTCAGTTTTGCCGCCATGGTCGTTGTTGGCGATGGCAACGGAAAGGTTGGCTGGGGGTACGGCAAGGCCAACGAAGTTCCTCCAAGCGTTGCCAAGGCACAGAAGCAAGCCAGCCGCGACATGATCAATGTCCCACTCGTCGAGGGATCGATTCCTCACGAGGTCAAAGGTAAGTACGGCGCCGCTGAGGTGATTCTTATACCGGCTGGTGCCGGTACGGGTATTATCGCCGGCCAAGCCGTTCGTGCAGTATGCGAAGCAACCGGCATACATGACATCCTCACCAAGTCATTCGGTACCAACAATCCGGTGACGTTGGTCAAAGCGACTGTCGATGCTTTGTCAAAGCTTCGTACCGTCGAGCAAATCGCAGCCCTGCGTGGGTTGGAAGTGGCCGATCTAGAAGCCTCCAGCAAGCACTGATAGCAAGATGAATCTAAACGACGTCCACCGCGGAATTCAAAAGAAACGTCCCCGAAAACGCATTGGTCGTGGGCCTGGAAGTGGCCACGGAAAGACCAGTGGCCGGG
>JBCCKZ010000120.1:0-11345 GCA_039027135.1 Planctomycetota bacterium | reverse complement strand
GCCAAACAGGCGATCAAAGCGACACCTTCTTCGTCCTATTCGATGGCCAAAGCGGGTTTGCACTCACTGACTCAGAACCTGGCAATGGAACTGGCTGAGAGCAACATCCGTGTCAACGCTGTCGCCCCTGCGGTCGTCGTGACCCCGATCTATGGAGCATTCATCGACAAAGATAAGATTGAAGAGACTCTTCAAGGCTTCAATGACTTTCATCCAATTGGGCGTGTGGGACGCCCAAACGATGTGGCATCGATTGTTGGGACGTTATTGTCGGACGATGCAAGCTGGGTAACCGGAGCGATCTGGGATGTCGACGGCGGCGTGATGGCGGGCCGTAATTGAAACGATTATCTATCAAGATCACTTGGCGACGAGACAATTGAAATGACTTTGAGAGTTTTGGTGATCGGTGGCGGACTGAGTGGACTCAGCGCCGCATGGCAGCTTCATCGTCATGGAGTCGAAGCCACGTTGCTTGAGGCAAGGCCGCGGCTCGGCGGACGCGTCCTGAGCATTCCAGTTGGGGAAGGCTCCTTTGACATGGGCCCCTCTTGGATATGGGAGGGTCAGCCGTGTGTACATGGCTTGTTGGAGCATTTTGGTATTCCTACCTATGAGCAGTACTGTGATGGAGATCTCATACATCAATCGGCAACAGGAAAAGTTTTTCGCAACTCCTTGCTCAAGCCGATGATGGGATCGCGCAGGATTTGTGGCGGCGTCGGTAAACTTGTTAAAAAGTTCGCAGCTGCGATTCCAGCTAACTTGATTCGATTGTCTTCCACAGTTGCGAGCCTAAATTGCCGTCGCAATGGAATCACGGTCAGTGGCCATGGGCCGGAGGCCGGCTTTTCATTGGATGCTGACTTGATCGCGTTAGCACTTCCGCTACGCATCGCATCGGGACTTGATTTCAATCCACCGCTCGAAGGACCTGCGCTCGATTTATTGAGGAGCACGCCCACTTGGATGGCAGGTCATGCGAAGTTCCTCGCCATTTACGAAACGGCTTTTTGGCGAGAGCAAGGTCTCTCAGGTGACGTGCTAAGCGTTAAGGGGCCGCTGGCCGAGGTTCACGAAGCGACGCCAGACTCCGGAAGTCCACACTCATTGCTCGGGTTTATTGGAATCAATGCCCTTGCGAGAAGAGAGCTCTCCGAAGACCAGCTCATAGAATGTTGTCTGGAACACCTCTCCGAACTCTTCGGTTCTTCTGCTGGCAGTCCGACGAGCTCGCACATTGTGGATTGGAGTCGTGAGGAACTCACGGCTAGCGAAGCCGATTTGACATCTCACGACCACCATCCGGAATACGGTGTCAAAGTACCACTGAGTTCTCCCTGGGGAGAACGATTGCATTTCATCGCGTCAGAAACGTCCCGTGAGAACGGTGGCTTGATTGAAGGAGCTATCTCGCAAGGACTCTGTTTTGCAGACTCCTTATTGAAAAAAATCGGTATCGACGCCGACCGAATTGGAACACTCGAGTCATGTGATCCTCATTCCGCATCCATGAGTTGGGACTGGATAGAGGAATAAACGACAGTTGCTGCGAGTGTTCTTAGTGGGAAATCAAACCAAGTACTCGAAGAAACCGTCCACGTGCAGCCTTTCGGACTCCAGGAATCCTGGGTCGACTCTTTGACCGCCAACATAGGTGCCCGTCGAGAATGTGGTTGGGGCTTCGGTTTCATAAACGACATCATCAATCTCGATCCGATCAATTCTCACGTTGCGATCAATACCCTGATCGGGAAGCCACAGATCGTTGACGAAATAGACTCGCACCTGTTCTGGGACTACAGGGGTTTCACTCACCCAGACCAGCTCGGCAAAGTCACGCGTGAAATAGTCGCCTGGCTGCGACCCAAAGTCGTTGAGTGTGAAGCTTGCGACGATCGAACCGTTGACTTCAAGCTCTATGGTTTCTTCCGCAGTAATGCCCGCGGCATAGATACGCAGTTCCGTCGGATCGACAGGCGGATTGACGTCATTAGCAGCTCCAGGCGTTCCGTTGATGGCTTCACTCGCAGCCCAATTCGTTGCAATTGAGTTGTCGAGATCCGGTGAGATCAGTGAGAGCGTGAATCCATCACCATCGGGTGCTTCGGGCCAAGGATCTTTGTCGTCGTATTCAACCTGATCGACGACGTTGCCGTCGCGATCAAGCAATGTGATCAGTTCACCGCCACCCGAAAGACCGCCGCCGTATTGTCCGCCTACATAGATGTTTCCTGGAGACTGTGATTTGAACTGGATATCATTGTCGGTGAACACCACATAGTCGCCCGGCAGAATTACCGTACCGTTTTCGATCAACAAATCGTTGCCATCGATCTGCCAACCCGAGAGGTCAACGGCTTGATCTGACGCGTTGTAAAGCTCCACAAACTCGGCATCATCATCGGCTGGGTTGTAGTGCAGCTCATTGATCACGATCTGAGGGTTGGCCAGAGACGACCCGGGAAGGCGAGTTTCGGCCGCAAACGCGTCGCGACGTTCTTGAATCGTATCGTCCCACTCATCGCGGAAGAAATCGGTGACAACGATATCAGTACGGCCCCAAGCTTCGAACTCCAATGCCGAATTGGTGGATCCAATTTCAGCGAGCAGCTCCTCGCGACGTTCGATCAAACGATCATCCGATAGATAGGTGTCGACGAGGGTCTGCAGCCTTTGCCAATACATCGCCTGAAACTCGGGGACCTCCCAAATGGCATCCAAGTAAATGTTCCCAATCGGTTCGATGGTAGTGAACGGACCGTCGTTACCAGCGATATCAGCGTTGTCTCGCCAGGTCAGATCGAGGTCCCATTCGAGCATTTCCCAGCGATTGGTCTCGCCATCGAGGCTCATGTAGAAGTTTTGAAAGCGCTGGTCACCGTGTCGCATTAAAGCCGAGAGGGCCATGTGATTGATTGCTGCTGGCACGTTAATGTTGTCATACACCCATTCGGTTTTGGCTGCCGAAGCGGGGCCCGCCAAAATATCGCGAGCTGCAAGTATCAGCGTATCGTCGTCATCGTCTGGCTCCTTCTTGTCAAATCCATCGGATGCGTCCCAGGCACCATCTTCGGCTTGATAAAACTCACCGTCATCGAATCCATTGGCCGTGCGCCACGTTCCATCATAGAGTTCTTGGAATCGGTAGATTCCATAGAAGTCTCCGTTCTGCTCGACTCGAGTGAAGAACGTCGATACGGGCGAGTCAGTCTCCGCGTTGAATGTCTCCCAGGCAATTTGAGCGCTGGTTACCGTCCAATCTGCGAAGTCAGTAACGATTCCGAACTCATCCACCGGAGTATTCGCATAGGGGGCGAAGTCCAGTAAGTAGCCATCGGGCAGTTCGAACTTGAAGCCTTTCTTCGGGAAGGTTCTCGAGAAGCTTCCACGGACGCGAACGGTTGCGTTGTCAATCACTTGATCGCCGTAGGCGATCACTACAGGAATCTTGTTGTTGGTTTCAAAGTCAACCGTGACTAGTTGCTCGAACTCATCCGGGTCGACGTACCATTGGAAAACGGGGAGCGTGTTGTCGACAATGTCCGTCGGTGAAACGACCACACCGAAGTAGTTGATCGTATCACCCTCAAACGGAGCGACAGCTACGTCCGAATCGATTCGATACCGAACCAATTCACCGGCTTCCTGTCCCGGAACGACGGCTTCCCAAAGATCACCTTGGGTATTCACCATTGCGACTGTTTGGTCTTCGCCGAATCCAATCTTATACGTCAGCGTTGCCTCAGTCGCGTTGGCAATATTGGCGGAGATGGTGAAGGCCTGTCCGGGAAGCGGGGTGCCAGGTGTGATCGTGATGTCAGTCACGTCCGAGGTGGGCCCCGCACTAAAGACCGAGTTAATGGCGGCCGGCGTCGGAGCCGATTCCGAAGCCCTCCAGTTTGCCGGGTCAGTGTTATCGAGGCTTGAATTGACCAGCTCCAACGAGGGTCCGTTACCGTCCGGGGCACCTGGCCAAGGGCTTCGGTCGTCGTACTCAACCTCATCGATAATGCTCCCGTCAGCTGCAATCAACTGGATGAGTTCGCCGCCGCCGGAGAGTCCACCGTCGGCGAACTGAGCCAGTGGCGTAACGCCCCATTCCGATTCAGCGATCTCAATGGAGGGCGCCACGATTGCATATTGGCCTGCGCCGAGCACCGTGCCGTCGGCGAATGTTAGATCAAAGCCTGTGAACGATGCGCCGGACAAGTCAAAGTCTTCGCTGCCGGGGTTATAGAGTTCCAAAAACTCGGCGTCGCCATCGATCTCTCCGTCGGGCCCCGGGTTGTAATGGATCTCATTAATGATTGCGAAGGCTCCATCCAAGGGCGGAGTATCATCGCCGGCGAATTGGAAATAACCATCAGTGTGTAGAATCTCAGACTGTTGAAACCCAGGTGTGATGCCTTGTCCAGGTACAAAAGTTCCTGTTGAGAAGACGCTTGAATCTTCCGTCTCGTAAACCACGCCATCGATCTCGATGTTATCGACTCGTAGGTTTCGATCGATGCCGATTTCGGGCTCGTAACGGTCATTGGTAAACGCAATCCGAACCGAGTCAGCGCTTACGCCACTAATGTCGACGGTGAACGTCTCGAACTGGCGATTGCCAAAATCGCCGCTGACGTTTTCCCAGGTTTGGACAACCTCTTCATCAATTAACAGCTGCATGGTTTCTTCGCCACGCTGCCCAGCGGCACGAATCGTTATGGGCAACATACCGGCATAAACAGATTGACCTGCTGTCGACAACGCGATCGGACTATCGATGACTCCGACGGTTCGTTCCAGAATCCAATCGGCGTTGCTCGCTGAGCTGCCGGTCTTGTCGGTTGATCCAGCAACGTCAGCCCCAGTGAGATCGGCAAGTGTTTTCAGAAACCGTTTACCTTGCTGGCCCGCCGCTGTGTCGCAACCGTAAATCAGCACGTCGGCGTCTTGGCTCAATGCCTTTGACCACGACCTGATTTGTTGCTGGTTCTCAAAAAGGATTTGTCGATTGACCCTTTGGTCGCCAAGTGCGATTTCGCCGGATCGGCCGTGAGCGATTAGGTGAACGCTCTGAACATCCCGGCGAATCGCGAGTGTCTCGGTGATTTGATCAATCCCGGATCGATCAGGATCGAGAAGTACGATCTCAAACTGCGGATCAATACCATCGAGGAGCCCGGCCAGGTCATCGACATTAACGTCAACAAAGACGATACCTGCGGAGGTGTCACGAGCCTCGCTTACATCAGATGATTTGCCCTTGGACAATCCTTCGGTTCCAACCTCCGTTGGCAACGATGCCGTTGCAGCACAAGCGTTGAGAGCTTGGCCACAGTCGGCGGCCAACATCAACCGTGGCTCCAAATCCGTTACCTGCCAACCTGAACCGGTGCTTCGCCGATGACGATGGGGTGAGTGGCGACGAAAGCGGGTCGAACGGCTAAACATCTGGTGTGAATCTTGTGGCATGAGCAGTCGAATGATCTACCTAGTAAAATCCGCAATACCCTTCAAATCAACAAGATTCACCTGAACCGGTAGCGAAAGGGCATCCCTTCGAGTGATTGAGTTTCAGTCCGCGGCTCGGTTCTCCCCGAGTTGGCAGCACTCGATGAGGAAAAAGTTTCTTGCTCAGTCTTAACGGGGAGATGAAAAGCCAGTTTCGCCCGGCAGAGTGCGGCAACTAAACCGAAGAAAATCGAAACCACAGATCAGCTGCCTGGCTTTGATCGACCGGCCGGGAACTAGTTAAATCATGCGACTGCCTATCGTCTGAGACGTGGATGCCTACTCAGGCTCGGCTGGTTAAACACACTATTCAGCTCGAAGAAATGCAATGATGTTGCTGAGGTCGTTTGGGGTCAGCCGGCTTTCAAGGCCCTCTGGCATCATGGAAACCCTTGCGTCCGAAAGCTCTTCGATATCTGAGCGGGCAATGTCAACGATCTTGCCGTCGGACTGCCCAATCTTCAAATTTAAATCAGATTGTTCTTGGACAACTCCTGAAAAGATCTGCCCCGATCTGGTCAATACGTTGTACCTCTTGTACTTGGCCTCAATCGTAGCGTTGGGGTCGAGCACTGCAGTCACCCATTGTGAAGTCGACCATTTCTTTAGGTTGGCAATTTCGGGTCCAATCGACAATGCAAGCTCGCCGGAAGGCGACGTCGAGCTTCGGTGGCAAACCGCACAGTGATCCGCAAAGAGCTGTCTACCTGTCGAAGCGTCGCCGACTCGTTTGTCTACTTCCGTCGTGTAGTGTTCGACCAAGCTACTGCGCTCGCTTGGACTCGGCTTGGCAATCAGTGTTCCCAACCGTTTCATGATGCTGTAATTCTGATAGTTCTGTAATTCGTTCAAAGTCGATGCATCGACATCACTTATTGCAATATCGCCCTGTTCTAACGCTCCGACGAGTCGACGCGTCCAGTCTAGACGTTGGAGCAAAGTGGTTCCTGCGGTTCGGCGTTCGTCCGGTACCAATTCACGCCACGCAGACAAGAGAATTGATGCGGTCTCATCGGCTTGGATTCGGTAGGCTGTCGCCAGCGCCGCCTTGCGAATGGCACCAGGTTGATCCGGGCTTAGCATTGCGCGAAGATCATCAAGTTGATTCGAGACAGGTAGAAGGCTAGAACCAAAAAGCTGGGTCGCACGAAGCCGCAGATCGAGCGACGCGTTCTTGTCGGTTAGTTTTTCTCTTACCTGGATTGCAGCTTGCGCTAGCGCTGAACGATCTGCTGCCAGGGCATCGTCTCGAGCCGCAACGAGCATGACCATCCATTGAACCGAGGTTAGTTCGCTCGCTATGTCGGACAAAGCGTCGTCTAGAGTCGCTTGCCTGGTTTTAACGTCGCTGGCTTTCCAAAGCTTCTCGATGCAAGTTTGGAGTTCTTGCCAATCTTGTGGTGTGATCGAATCACGAGGTGCAAGCCAATCGAGTAGTTCGCTTAGGACAATGGGTGCCTTCTGTTTTGATGCGAGTGACATAGCATCTCGAGCCCACGAGGTCGCCGCAAGCTTGGCAACCAAGCGTCTTGTCGGCTCGTCGGTGGCGTTGGTCTCTGTATTGACAAGTGATACGAGAAGAGCGAGCTGAATGAATTGGTTGTCCGGCCGTGCTTTTCGATAGAAATCCAGCAGTGGTGCCTTATAGCTCTTGCCGTCGTCTGAAGCCAAACGAATCACCCTGGCAACAATTCGCGGTTCGCTATCGCCTAGCATTCTTCGCCAGTCTATTTCGGTCTCACATCCCGCGGCGCAAAGTAAACCGAACGACTGAAGACGGACGGCGGCGTCACTCGACGCCAGCAAGGGAACAACTTGCTCACGAAGGTTGCTCGGTTGATGCCAAAGAAGTCGCTGGCAGGCTAAGTCACGAAGAATTCCATTCGGACTCTTCAGAGTCTCGATGAGTTCTGTGATATCCAGTGATTGCAAGTCGATCGGCCGCCAAACGTCCGCGTCGGATTTGCAGATTCGATAAATGCGACCAGCGTTCTCTCCAGCGCGCAGATTTAATCGTTTTTGCCATGCGTCGGGAATCCACTGCGGGTGCTCGATCACACTGCGGTACATATCCACGACCCATAGGCTACCATCCGGTGCTTCGACCGCTCGAACAGGACGTGACCAGGTATCGGTTGATGTGATGAAGTCGCTTGGTTGATCATCTTCGAAACGCTTGCCGATGATATAGGGGCCTTCGTCCTCAAGCTTGAATCGAGCGACTAGGTTGTGTACCGGTTCGCACACCAGTGCCGTGTCCAGCATGTCATTTCCGAGCCCTGTTCCACGAAGCACGATGCTACTGCACGCGCTCGTAAAGCGATTCTTAGCAAACAAATCGTTGAACCGGTCAACAGTTCGGCTGCGAGGGTAAACGGGCGGCGCGACACCGGGCCTGAGAACAAGTTGCCGCTTGGATACCGACGGATTGCGAGACAGGATGTCGTATCGATCGATGGAGTAGTGAAATAGAGGAAGGCTGTTGCTGTTTCCAAACCAACGCCCCCAACGATCTCGCGAACGAATGAACTGCGTATCGCCAGGTAGTCTTTCAAATTCGCCGCTATCTGGATTCCATCGAAGGTCCGATCCGTGCACTTCCATTCCCTTTGTGCCTGGTAATCGGAGGTTGTCGGTTTCGCCCGCTCCAAAGTACACCATCCCATCCAAGCCCCAGTCGAATCCACTTGCTCTGTGCTGGGGATTAGCGTGGCCAATGCCCGTCAGCAGGGTCTCTCTTTCGTCCGCTTGGCCGTCTCCATCGGTGTCGCGTGCGAAAAAGATGTCAGGTGCGGCTATCACAATCGCCCCATCACGCCATGGTAGAACGCTAGTCGGAAACTCAAGGCCATCCAAGAAGAGCTCGGCCGTATCCAGCTTTCCATCAAAGTCGGTATCAAGCAATCGTTTGACCCTCCCTCCGTTCTTGCCGAGTGGATAGTCGCCCATTTCAACGATCCACACACTTCCATCTCCGGCGAACGCGAGGTTCACAGGATCAGAAATGATTGGTTCATTGGCGACCAGTTCAATTCGGAATCCGTCGGGCACTTGCATACAACGGAGAGACTCTTGAGGAGACTTCGCTCCTTCACCTTGTTCTTCCGATGCGAGGATTTCATGAACGCGTCGCACGATTAAGTTTTCCGTTCCCGATTGCCAGCGTCCCGGTTGGTCGTAATAAACCATCGAGAAGTCGACTTCATAACCGCCCGCCGATCGCATGTCTTCGGCGGCGACGTAGGCAAAGACATCGTCGGTGTAAGCTGCGACCCAAACTTCGTCGAAAGAACCGAGTTCTTGCTCGAGTCGCATCTGATATTGAACAACCACTTCTCCGCCGAGAAAGACCCAGGCCAATTGATCGCCGAATGTCCACGTGTGGATCGGGGCTGGATACGATTCGGGCAAACGACCCTTGGATTTCCAAATATCCAACATGTTTCGAGCCCACCGGGCACGGTTCACGTTCGAGTCTTCTAGAAACTCAGTGAGTTGCTCCCGTGAAGGCGATTCAGCGGTTAGACCGGCATAACCAAATCGAGATCGGGGAACCGAGTTGAGAGGCTGAAGCGAACCACCGGAGATAACCGAGTCCACTGCCTCGGCCATTTCCTTGCCATGTTTCAAGGCCGATTGATAGTCGTCCCGTGGTTCCGGATTCGCATCGGCGCCACATCCGATGACAGGCATGAAAGTGGTGCCACTGTGACGTGCTTCAAGCTCAGCAGCAGCGATTCCTGCCCAGTCTCCCGTCACTTCATTGAAGCTCGGGCCCAGTGTGGTGCAGTGACAAGCGTATTGAAAAACAGCACCACTCAACGAACCATCCGCATCACGAACAACGAGCATGCGGACCCGGCGATCAGTTGGACCATCGGAAGAGACACCAAAGCCCGTCCAGGTTCCATCTTTGATCACACGTCGATGCACAGCGAAATCGGCTCGTCCATTGCCAATCGAAATCGTGCTGGGATGCCGATTGGCAATCGATTCGTTGATAGCGGCCAAACATTGCTCGTGAACAAAGTCTCGGTACTCTTCCAATGCGATCATTTGTTCGTTGGTTGTTGGTACACGAAACAAGTTGGTTAATCCGCCAGCCATCTGCGGCGCCGCGTGCGAGTGAGTCGAACAAACAACAAGGCGAGAACGATCCAGCGAATGACTTGGTGCAATCACTTCAAGCAGTCGTTCCGTTTGTTCAGCCAGGACCGCAATTCCTTCAACCGAGACCATCACGCAAAGTCGTTCGCCATCGCCAATGGACATCGCTCGAACAAACAGGCGATCACGAACACCCGTCATCACCTCCGATCGTGATCCGTAGCCGCTCAATCGGAGCGGACGCTCGGGAGTAATGTCACGCGTCGCAAAGCCAACCGGGACTAGATCGTCCGCGTTGGCGTGGATTTGATTGGATGCCAGATGAAAGGCGATCAACAACAATGCCCATCGCGTCTTTCCTCGCGACCTGACGCGGGTCGAATCGTTATTGGCTGTCATGGATTGGTCTGGCTCCCTCGACACCCCGGTTTCGAAATCCCAAACGCTCGATTCTATACCGATCGACTCCGGACTTGTTCAACAAGCAACTTGGGCACCAGCAACTATCTGGGCTGGAAAATCAGGGTAGACCGGAGTTCTAAGGGCGACCGTTGTACCGATTCTGACGGAGCTTGTTGACCGCTTTTATTCGTTGGAAAGTCGATCAATTTCCTGCGGATCTCCCTCTTCATCGCTGGAGGACGTTCCATGCGCGAGTCCGTCGCGTCGATAAGTCTCCTCTCCAGGTTATCAGGCATGACGTCGGGCTGTAGGCTTGGCTCTCGGCCGATCATTATCCCGTGTTTTATACGGCTTTCACTACCCGTTATTGCCCGATTGATGTCATCCCAGCTGTTCCTTGCTTGGTTCACCGTATACCTACTCGGCGTCTTCATCTTTGGCTTATGGATGAGTCGTGGAAACCGAACTGGCGAAGACTTTCTCCTCGGTGGGCGATCGCTTCCATTCTTTCTAACACTCGGTACGACCATCGCAACGATGGTGGGTACTGGATCATCAATGGGGGCCGTCGGCAAGGCTTACGCGAATGGTTGGGCGGGTTGGTTCTATGGCATCGGTGGCTTCTTTGGCTTGCTTTTGATTGCGGTGGTGTTCGCTCCCGTGCGGCAATATCGCTTCATGACCATGGCGGAAGAGATCTCTGCTTATGTGGGGGCGAATCGAGTGGTCCGTAATCTGCTATCAGTCTTGATTTACCTTGCTTGTGTAGGTTGGCTAGGTGCCCACATCATCGGGGGTTCCATGTACCTGGAACAGGTTCTCGGTATGCCTTCGATCGCGGCGAAATTGATTGTCGCGATGGGGTTCGCGATGTACTCCATCATCGGTGGCTATCGAGCCGTCGTTTGGACCGATGCTTTGCAAGCGGTCGTGCTGTTCATCGGCTTTGTAATCACGGCTGTGTTCGCGTTTCAAGCGATCGGTGGCTGGGAAGAATTACAAAGCGTCAACGATGAGATTGCAGCCAACTCAGAATCGACTTGGATCCATGCGATATCTCTCGCGGTCGCAATCGCCGTCGGCGTCTTGGGGACTCCATCGTTTCGGCAGCGTATTTATTCGGGCAAATCTGTCAGAGAAGTTCGTAAGGCATTTGCGATCTCAGCGATTCTCTATCTAGCCTTTGGCATCCTGCCGGGCATCATTGGCATCGCTGCGTATGGTGCGAACCCGGGCATTGATAAGGTGGATTTGGTCTTTCCCTACATGGCGACCCAGCAATTACCTTTAGCATTAGGTATCGCAGTATTGATTGCCGGACTTTCGGCAACCAT
>JBCCKZ010000119.1:0-11359 GCA_039027135.1 Planctomycetota bacterium | reverse complement strand
GTCGATAACAAATCTATTCTCCAAGCAGCCAAGTGCCGAAAACTCATTGAGTTTGAAATCGACCACGGCCCAGACGTGGGATCGAGAATTTTGACCCTGCTACACACTATCATGCGGCTAGGCGCCGATCTCGAGATCGCGATTGGAACGCAATCAATACGCTCACCCGATTGAGGGCTAAAGACGCGATCGGGTAATCTTTCAATTGGCCAGAACCCTCAGCGAGCCTTGCTTTTCCCGAGGCCAGTCAAACGTTCTATGTTTGAGAAAACAACGAGAAGAACGACTTAGACCTTGCAAGTTTCATGGGAACACTCACCAAAGAACAATCAATATTCAATACGTACCTTCAGGTGGACTCTTGTGAGCAAGGTAAAGCTCCCGTTTATCTTTCGTCCCTCGAATACCCAACACATTGCCGACTCGAAAAGACTTGATTTGACTGAGGAAGTCGTCGAATTCTGAGAGTACTAATTCCTCATCTTCGATCTCAGCACCGGAATCCCGGTAGCGTTCCAAAAGTGTCTCCGCATTGAGATCACGGCCTGTGTAGGCGATGCACGCGAATGAAGCGATGCCGCCCCCATCGATCGCTGTGAAAAGGTGCGAGAATCCTTCGTCTTGAGAGGGAATCACGAAACCTCCTTTCCGCATCGTGATCTCTCCAATCTTGACTGCGCAAAGCATTTTCTTGGTCGTCGTTGTCATTACATCACCCATTCGGTAACGAGAAAATCACTGCTTCTGATGAGCATCAGGTCCGAGCGAGAGTATCCAAGGACACTCTCGCTGGGCACATGCTTTTATCACGTCGCCTTCTAGGAAACTTTGCTGATATCGCAGTTGTCGCAACCGTGCTTCTGAATGACTTCAAGAGCCGATGCGGAGACAACAAGCAAATGCTCATCAGAGATTCCAAAATCATCGCTACACGCCGTGCCCGTTACTTGAAGCCAACGAAACTCAGGAAGGGTTCGGTCAGGATAGAGCTCTTCGAACGTTTCAGATTGACTGACTTCAAGCCCACGTAACTCGAATCCCGATATCCTAGACTCAACCAATGCATCGCCGAGAGCCTTAGTGACCACAAAGCAAGGATGCGACTCGATAATCGAGTCACCCAACCAACCATCGAATACATAGTGAAGTTTGGTGACCAATGTCCGACCGCCACTTCGATCAATCTCAGTGCTGTCGCCTAAGCCACCCGCGACTTCCGGTTCAATCTCGTAGTAACTCGTCATTTTTGAAATCTGCCCTGGATCCGGTTAGATAGATGAGAAACACTTCGTTGAAACATTGGCCAAATGATCTCGTTTTTTTCTTCAAGGCAAGGACGAGCGTATTGTTGCGCATCCACACAAACCTCTTCTTAATCAGTCATTCAGCTCCACGCCAACGCACCAAGAAACGCCACACTGATCCAGAAAACTCATGCGTCGTCCAGTCCATCTGTGTTGAACACTTCGTAGTGACAACTCCACGTGTCTGAGATTGGCAAAGCACCTAGTGCTTTTTGCTGGCACGGGAGAAAAGCGTCTCAAGTGAAGCCACAAAGGTAGACAATTTACCTCTTGGCGTCTTTGCGTGAGGATCCAATTACTAAAACAAGACCTTGAATCGCGATGATCACCGATCCACATTGAAGGACAACCCTGATGCAGCCCATTGAATGATGACAATCAGGACTCTTCAGATGGAGCGACGTTCACCGCCTCGCGATGTCCAAAATCAGCGTTCATTAGCATCGATTGGCCGTTCGAAAAAAGTGAGCCGACGCGGCAAGACAAAGGAGCCGATATTGCTTGCGAATCGGCCGTTTGGAGCGTCGCTAGCGAGCCCATTTTTCCAGCATCTCTTCGTGTTTATCCCGAAGAGCTCGCGGAACTAAGTCGAGCTAGGCTATGCGTCTTGAGCTAGCCGAAAAAGGAAGTGAGGGTACTGGGACTCGAACCCAGGACCATTCGATTAAAAGTCGAATGCTCTACCAACTGAGCTATACCCTCCCACGATTCAGGTTTCGACAGGCGAGCCGTTCTCAGCAAGAGATGCGTGCTCGATAGGCGAGTTGGCCTTCACCGAATGTCGATTGAACCGACGAGGTATCGGTCGCAATAACAAGCGGAGCGGACAGGATTCGAACCTGCGGAACGGTTTGACCCGTTCACCGATTTAGCAAACCGGCGCTTTCGACCACTCAGCCACCGCTCCAGTGAATTTGTGGACGCGAGATTGTGGACGTGCACCCCCGAAAACGCAAGCCCGAATCACTTCCTGGCGATATTCGACGAATGCCTAAAATAGAGGCGCTTTGGCACCGGAGGTTCACATCACGCCCAACTTCTGCGAGTGTAAAATTCGGGCTCTTGCTGCATGGCGGATAACCGAGTGCTGCCAAACGCTCCCAAAGGACACTGATTTGGGTTCCTGACTGAGCCCTCCCCGCGCGTTTCAACGCCCGACCCTCCCAAAGAGGCCATGAATAAATCACCGTCGAAAAGTAGCTCGACTGTCCGAGTCGAGACTTTCTCAGCTCAAAGAGCCGAAAACATCCCGTTCATGGCCTCGAAGATGCGACCTACTTTAGAACTCAAAGGGTCAAAAGGCGAGTCATACCTTGATTAGCAAAGATGGGATGCTGACCCACGTGACGCACCGAGCGATGGCCACCAATTTTGTGGTCTTGCTGCCCGGCGCCGCCAATCCAAATGTTGAGGCGGCCATGGAGGCACTCGAAGCAATTGATGAGGTGGAACAGCGTCTTACCGTTTACCGCCCCACCAGCGAGATCAGCCGCGTTAACGCCAATTCAGGCAGCAATCCGGTGAAGGTCCATCGTAAGACCTTTTCCCTCATCCAGCGTTCGATTGAATGGTGCCGAGCTAGCGGTGGCGCGTTGGACATCACCATTGGACCACTGGTCAAAGCCTGGGGCTTCGAGACTCGCAGCGGTCGAAAGCCCTCTCAAGAAGAAATCAGTTCGGCAAAAGAACTGGTGAACTTCGAACTGATTGAGCTGGACGATACCAAGATGACCGTCCGACTACCCAAATCCGGCATGAGTCTCAATCTCGGCTCGATCGGCAAAGGCGAGGCTTTGGACGAAATCAAACGTCATCTCGTTCACGCGGGAGTGCAAGACTTTCTAATCCACGGTGGGGCTAGCAGCGTGCTGGCGAAAGGCAGCCAAGCGGCGGGCGACGGTGACACCGAAACCACTCAGGGCTGGGCCGTCGGCATCGCTCATCCACGCGTCGCAGAGACTCGAGTCGTTGGAATTTGGCTCAAAGACGCCGCCATCGGGACCAGCGGAAGCGGGAAACAGTTCTTCCACCACCGCGGTAGACGATACAGCCACGTCATCGATCCACGCAGCGGCTACCCGACGACCGATGAGATTTGGTCGCTGACGGCTTGCTGTGGCAGCGCCGCCCAAGCGGACGCCATGGCGACGGGGCTTTTCGTGGGAGACGCCAACCGAGCCGACGGGACTGAGTATCTCGCCGTGAAACCAACTGGTGAGGGTCAAGAAGTGGTTTGGGAGGGGTCTGAAGGCTGGAATTTCGTGGAGGAGTGAGTTTTAGCCGTTCGGCGAACGCGACGCTGGCAGGAGGCAGCGGTTCGACAAACGGATTGCGAGCCAAGGGATGGACGATTTTTCATTGGTCATTCGTCATCTTTCATTTGTCACCTAGTCGGCCCAGGGCGTTGGGAAATGCTGAAAAAACTGGGCAAGCGTGGCTTGAAACCAGCAGTGGCCGACCGTCTTGCCGAGCATGAGCTTACGGCCGTTTGAGACTCTTTGGAAAAATTCGAAGTCGGTTTGTCACATTTTGGAGCGACCTTTCGCTGAGGTAGGGAAAGCAAACGATTCCCCAACCCAACACAATTCCATGACTCAGCCAAACCAGGTCACCGAAACCACTCAAAAGGCTACCCCTCAACTTGCTCGCCGCGGATTCTTTGGCCGAGTCCTGACTCTGGGTCTCGGCGGTGCAGCTGCATACAAGGTTATTGAAGGCGGAACCGCTTCGGCTCAATCGCCCTACAACCGCATCACCACGATGGCCCTCGGCGAAGAGGGAAACGCTCAACCGTCGCGGCCTCCTCGCAGTGGTGCAACCACAATGATGGTCGGCGAAGAAGGCAACCCATCGCCTGTCAAACCTCCTCGTGGATGGTGCGGAACTCAGCCAACCACCCGCGCCATCGGTGAAGAACAATCTCCGCCACCCACGTCGAGTGCCGTTGGCGAAGAGGGCAATCGTCCTCCCGCCACAACCATGCGGGTTGGTGAAGAACAACCAGTACAATCGACGACCCGGGCAATCGGCGAAGAAGGGCAGCCTTCTCGAGTGCCCACCATCCGAAATGGCAACCAAAACAATCGGGGAACCTCGTCTCGTTTTCCGACGATTAAGACGCCACAACTTCCCTCGTCCTGGAAAGGCTTCGGCCGATGGTAAGCGAGCCCACTCGCACTGATCTATTGATCGTCGGAGGTTCCTCCGATCCCAATACGTTTCGCATTGTTGAACAAGCCCAACGTCGACGAGTCGATTTCATTTTCTGGGATACTGACCTCCCCGAAGCGAAACAAATTGCTTGGGACTTCAGTAGCCCCGCAATCGACCTAGGAGACCATCAGTTTATTCCACGTTCGGTCTACCTTAGGTGCAATGTCTTCGGTGGTAACCCCTCGTCTAATCACGCCATCTTTCAAACCATTCAAGGTTATGTACTGGCTTGGCCCAAGATCAAAATCCTCAACCGATCTCGGCTGACAGACGCTAATTCCAAGTCTGGCAATTTGCGTTTGGCCATCGACATGGGTTTCCCCGTTCCGCAGTCGTTGGTGATGTCAGACCTTTCTCCCATCACCACGATGCCGATAGAACCACCACGGATCTTGAAGCCGCTCGATGGGGGAGCTCACACCGTCGACGCCATCAATGTTCGCGAAGACCAGAGTTGGCTAGCCGAAGCGCCACCTCAGTTCATCCAAGAGAGGCTTGATGGCGAGAACGTGAGAATCTTCTCGATTGGAAGACAATTATTTGGTTTTCACCTAGAGAGCAACGCCTTGGATTACCGCGAAGATGACTCCACTGAGGTCACCGCGATTCCAGTGCCCGATGAGTTCACCGAATTGATTCACCGATACGTGGCAAGCTTGCGATTTGATTACTGCGCGCTTGACTTCCGAGGTCGTGATGGGCTCAACGAATTGGTGTTCCTCGAGATCAATTCGTTTCCCATGTTCGTCCGCTTTGACGATGCGGCGGAACACTCATTGGCCGACGCGACGATCTCAGTACTGGTGGGACGGTAAAGATTGCTTGCCGAAAGCGTTGGAGTTCAGGACTTAGCCGACAGCATGACAAATAGAATTGGCTGAAGCCTAGACTCAAGCTCGCTTTAGCCCTCGCCGTTGGCGAACCTTTGAAACCGTTTTGGCAGGCTGAATGCATACAAAATGGTCAGAGCTCCACCGCCAAGGAACAACCACGGCGTACGTTCTTTGGGTTGCCACAAACTCGCGTTTGGCGAGGGCGTCATGCGGGGATTGATGAAAGTTGACGCTTGCGTCTCGTCAGCGGCGTAGAGATTCGCCGAATCAATGACCATGCACTCGACACCCAAGATGATGCCCATGATTCCGAGAGCCAAGAAGATCGATCGCCACATGGATTTCTAAACCGTTGGAGGTTACGGATACGGTCATTAGAAAGGTCGGCAACACTAAGTGACAATTTGAGCGTTTAGAAAGTCGCCCGCGCATTCGGATCAGCCGCGATGACCGGCCTTGTGAAAATGGGCCGTGGGCCGGTTGCGGCGCAGCGGCGGAGGCACCGGGCAAGGTACTCGGACTTAGATCTCGAAGACGTTTATCTATCGTGTTTCAAGCATGAGTGCGGGCTTTTGCCCGGCCCCTCGATTCGCTCCGCTCGTATGCGGGTCACGGCTCACTCCAGTCAGTCGACTCGCGCAGATACTAATGCCTGCGGGGAGGGCCGGACGTTTCAACGGCCGGAGAGAGCGAACCGCTTACTCTTTCTCGGCGAGATAGCGTTCGGCGTCCAAGGCTGCCATGCACCCCGTGCCGGCCGAAGTGATTGCTTGTCGATAATAGTCATCGGCAACATCGCCCGCCGCGTAGACACCTTCAACCGACGTATCAGTACGGAAAGCCTTGGCCCACTTGATATAGCCGCTTTCGTTCATCTCAACCGCACCCTCCAAAAAAGAAGTGTTGGGTGTATGTCCAATAGCAACAAACATTCCCGACACTTCGACATCTCGCGACGAATCATCGACCGTTGAATTGATCTTCAAGTGCGTGACCTGATTCCCGTCGCCGACAACTTCGCCGACAACACTATTCCAAAGGATCTCGATGTTGGGGTGATTGAGTGCACGATCCTGCATGACCTTACTGGCACGCATCTCATCACGGCGAACGATCATGTAGATCGTATCGGCGTTCTTCAAGTTGGCGAGATAGGTCGCCTCCTCAACCGCTGAGTCTCCGCCACCGACGACGGCCAGCTTCTTGCTTCGATACATCGGCAACGCGCCATCGCAAACCGCGCAAGCACTGACACCCTTGTTCTTGTATTTTTCTTCGGAATCGAGCCCAATGTAATTGGCTCGAGCTCCCGTCGCGATGATCACCGTATGGGCTTGGACAGGATCGCCACTGGCCGGATGAAGCGTGTGAACTCCACCGGCCTCGAACTTTACGCCAACGATATCATCACCAACCACCTCGGTACCGAAATTCAGAGCCTGCTGCTTCATGAGCTCCATGAGCTCAGTACCCTGGACAGCGTAGTGCGGCTGGCCGTCTTTCTCATGGCCCGCAGGTACCATTGGTAAATTCCAATGTCGATCTTTATCCACCGCCGACTCGACAAAAGCACGAATGTTGCCAGCGGGGAAACCAGCAAAATTCTCGACTTCCGTGGTGTAGGCGAGCTGCCCAAGCGGAATCATCTCTGGCTTGACCGTGCCCTCGTAAACGATTGGCGAAAGGTTGGCCCGAGCCGCGTAAATCGCCGCTGACCAACCGGCGGGTCCACTTCCAATGATGATCGTTTTGGCTATCGAATCGGACACGTTGCGAGGCACTCCAATGGCATCGGACAAAGGCAATTTTGAATCAGCGAAGTATAGGGGAGCCGGGAATCATGCGGAATGAGTCCGCTATCATCCATCGATTAAACTCGGGATGCTTTCGGCTCCGAGACTTCTATCCGTTCCTCTCCGGCTTTTGCAACCTTGAGCGTCCTCATCATTGCCTTGATCGCGATCGTCGTTCTGACAACCGCCTATTTCACCTACGGGCGGTGGCTCGCCCGAGTCGTTTTCCGGCTTGATGCAAAAACCAGCACACCGGCCGAACGCCTCCGCGATGACAGTGACTACTTGCCGACGCCAAAAGGCATCGTCTTTGGTCATCACTTCACATCGATCGCGGGTACCGGGCCGATCGTGGGGCCAGCCATTGCCGTGATGTGGGGATGGCTACCTGCGTTGCTATGGGTGCTCTTTGGTAGTGTTCTAGTGGGGGCGGTTCATGATTTTGGCTCGTTGGTGGTATCACTGCGTCATGATGGCCGAAGCGTCGGTGACGTGGCCGGCAGCGTCCTCAACCGCCGGGTACGCGTGCTCTTTTTGCTGGTTCTCTTTCTGGCACTCACCGTGGTGCTGGCCATTTTCGGATTGGTCATCGCGGCCGTCTTTCGACAGTACCCCGCATCGATCTTTCCCTGTCTGATTCAAATCCCGATCGCGATTGGGATTGGTGTCTGGCTTCATCGAAAAAGCGTGAATTTGCTGGTTCCTTCGTTGATCGCTTTGGCCACGATGTACGCAACGGTCATTTTCGGCGATGTGGGCTTTCTCGGTTCGATCAATGCTTCGATGGCATCTTGGCCGACGATCGTTTGGGTGGCGATCTTATTGATCTATTCCTATGTCGCCTCGGTACTGCCGGTTTGGATCTTGCTTCAACCTCGCGATTACATCAACTCGTTGCAATTGATCTCGTCGCTTGGCCTGGTTGTTTTGGGTCTAGCTGCGGCCGCGTTTGTCGGAGGCGTGACACTTGATGGAGGAAGAGCAAGCTTGGACATCGTCGCGCCGATGGTGCGATGGAATCCGCCTGGCGCACCAGCCATCGTTCCGTTTCTGTTTGTGACAATCGCCTGTGGTGCCTGCAGCGGATTTCATTGTCTCGTTTCCTCGGGAACAAGCAGCAAGCAAATCGAAAAAGAAACCGACGCTCAGATGGTTGGCTACGGATCAATGCTCCTGGAAGGCTTCTTGGCAACGATCGTCATTCTGGCCTGCGTAGCAGGTCTTGGCTTGGGCGTTGAGACGGCCGAGGGAGAGATCGTAACCGGCAAGGATGCATACCTGGCTCGATATGCCGATTGGGCTGGAGCCGCAGGCTTGGGAGCCAAGGTCGGTGCGTTCGTTGATGGATCCGCCGGCTTCTTGCGTTCGCTCGGCATCGGCGGATCAGCTGCTGTTGCCATCATGGGAGTACTCGTGGCATCGTTCGCGGCCACAACACTAGACACCGCATGCCGCTTGCAACGCTATGTCATTCAGGAACTAGCCCTGGCTTTGTCGTCTCCGACGAGGGACGAATCGTCCAATAGTGACTTATCATCTGGCAGCCTTTTCAATCCTTTGGTTTGGCTTCAAGGCAAACACGCGTCGACGTTATTCGCCATCACGCTAGCCACCATCATTGCGGCACTACCGGCTCCCGGCACAACTGAACGAATCAGCGACGCGATGACGACCGGAGGTATGGCCGGAGCTTGGCAGTGGCTTTCGACTTATGGAGGGAAGGGCGGTTTGATCTTATGGCCGCTATTCGGTGCGACCAATCAACTGCTGGCGGGACTCGCATTTCTCGTCATTGCTTTCTTTCTGCTGCGACGAGGTTTGGCGGTTTGGTTCTTGATCCCGCCAATGCTAATGATGCTCGTTGTGCCAGCCTGGGCAATGCTCTCGGACCTACCAAAGTGGTTCAAGGCAGACGACCCCAACTACGTTGCCATCGTCGTTGGCGGTGCAACGATCGTGCTTGAAGCATGGATGATGGTGGAAGCCTGGCGTATTTGGCAGGGCCTGACCGCTGGATCAGCCAAAACGAAAGACGCAATCAGCGAATAGCAGCAAACTCAACTCAAACTTGAACCAAACAACGATTGCGCGGTCAGTTTGAGTTGAAGTTCGAGTGTAAGTTCAAGGCTCTTTTTAGTAGCCCAAGCCAATTCGGAACATCACGCCATCATCCGGATCGAAATTGTCTTGGGGAAAGCCGTTGTAGAGAACTTCGCGGTCAAAGACGTAGCCGACCTCGGCAAAGCCAATTCGTTGTCCACGTCGAATCGCATCGGAAAGCCCCCATTCGAAACCCAATGAAACACGAATGTCATTGATGTCGATGCTTTGCTCGTCACCACTGGCGCGTTGGATGGTCCAGGACCCGCCACCATATTCACCTGCAAGATACCACCACACGTCATACGTTCCGATGGTTCTGCAATAGCGAGCGAACTTAGGCTCAGGAAAAAAGATATCCCAACGCGTCAAAGGATTCGGCTGATAAAGGATCCCTCCGGCGGGCAGCAACTTGATACGGTTTCGGTCGAGATAATAAACCCCCGCCTTAACCGTTGATGCAGGCGTCAATCGAAAAGCAACAAGACCTTTGCCGAGGATCCGGAAGCTGTCGCTGTTGAAGGTATCGAAATCCGTGAAGACGCCCACTCTTACCCCCAGTTCCGTGGAGAGCATTTGGTTGGGATCCGAGTTCCAGCCAAAGTCCAGGTAACCACTGTAAGCGTTCGCGGGAAGATCCGGCTCCGTGCCTTGTTCATCTGGAAAGTCGGGACCATCCCACAGGTGCAACCCAAACGATGGCACCACGAACAGCGGACGATTTGAGTAAAGAAAGTTCTGCCATTCAAAGATC
The DNA here is from genome assembly GCA_039027135.1 of Planctomycetota bacterium. Taxonomy (GTDB): domain Bacteria; phylum Planctomycetota; class Planctomycetia; order Pirellulales; family Pirellulaceae; genus Rubripirellula. The sequence continues at coordinate 1,362 of JBCCKZ010000119.1, read as the reverse complement.
ACCGAGACGTCAGTGTCGTGAATGTTCACGCTGTCGGACTCGTCACCAAAGCCGATGTAGCTGTGTCGTAGTCGCGGTGCGCGAAATAAGCCGAAGGCACTCGTGCTGCCATTACCTGCGTAAGCACCGGAGCCGCCGAACAGGCCTCCACCACCGCCGAGGCCACCCGGGAACAAGGTCGAAGGTGTGCTGGAGGGGAATGTCGGTCCGATCCCCGCATAGGGATCTCCGCCGACGCCCACTCCACTGGGCGGATACAAAGCCGCTGGCGGTGACGCATAAAGCGATGGATTGTCATAGGTTCCGCCGTAGTAGCCACCGCTACCGGCGTAGCCAGGAATCGGCGTGGTTGCCACCGAAGACGAGCCACCGAAGAGGTTTCCAAAAAGGCCCGGCGAGTTGAAACTCGGCGTTGCCGAGGGCAACGGTGCAGGGGAGGGCGGAGTCGTTACCGCGGGAGCTCCTAACGCCGACCCATTGCCGGGGCTCAGACCGAAGCTCCCGAAAGGACTGGCGTTCTGCGGCGCGTACGGGTCAAAACCGCCCAAGCCGAATCCATTCGGTGCGACGCTGTTGGTTCTCGGCGCTGTGCTGGCCGGAGGAAAACCACCTGGCAAAAGAGTGCCAGTTGATGGCCCGAGCTGCGATGGAGGCCCCGACGGCGTCGCGGGATTTAGCGGAACCAGCTGGGTTTGCGGAATCCCAGCACCCTGGCCTTGAACGGAAAGGGCGAGATATTGACTGGCAATGATCGCTGTAGCGATCGACAAAAAGAAAAGACGCGCACGCATGAGCGTGCCGGTACCCGCCCAGCGGCTTGTCGGTCAAGCCGAGTTATTTCTTGAGCCCTTCTCGCTCAATGATCACATTTGCACCTGGGGTCATTTGACGCAGCTTGCGGATGGCTTCGTCTTTTTCCATGGTGCCAGCCTTCGCTCGTGCAACAACTTTGGCGACGTTCTTTCGACGGGTGCGACGGCGGCGGATTTCTCGGCGGCGTTCAATTCCGGAAGGCATGGAGATTTTTGGAGTAGGCGGAAGGAGTTTTTCGAGTGGGGAATGTAGCGAGCGTAATCGGGAATGTCCACGGATTTGGGAAGGGAGTGATCCAACTTCCCTCCGTCAGCTTCTAGAGGCTTCGTGTCCGCGGAGGCGAGACATTTGGCTTTCGTTCTCTCAATAGCATTCAAGTTCATTCGATTTGAAGAGTGCGAAATCGCCGGATTTGCGTGAGCCGTGGGCCAGATGCGGCGTAGCCGTGAACGCACCGGGCGGACACGAACTCAAATCATTCGCATGCATTTGTCTGTTACTGAATGCTGCCTTTGGCCCGGCCCCTCCATTCGCTCCGCTCATATCCGG
>JBCCKZ010000118.1:0-11372 GCA_039027135.1 Planctomycetota bacterium | reverse complement strand
TCTGGCTTTTCGGAGAATAGATCGTCTGGGTCAAGGTCAAGTCGACATCCCAAGATTCTCCACCGGAAACATTGCTGGGTTTCACGCCAATCTGTGATTCATTCGTTGGACGAACGAGAATCCTTGAAACCCTTTTGCCAACCGATGAGTTGGGGTCGTCGGCGATGAGCCCGCTGCAAAAGTTCATGAGTGATGCCAAGGAGACGGATCGGATTCTCAACTCGGTAGCTCGTTGTAAATAGTCTGAGCGGTCGATCCGGCGTGGCACCTGGGGCTGCTGTGAGATGATGTTTCCCGGTTGCCAACCTGCAGCAACTCTCGCCGATTCGATCAACTGAATCATTTCATCGGGTGATGAAGCTGAAGAAGCCACAACCGTTGGTCGATCTCTTAGGCCTTCAATACGCCTAAGTGTTTTGCGAATCTCATCCGTCTGGTCGACCACATTCTGGAGCGAATTTTCCGCGGAACGAAGAGCAGTCCACCGGTCCCACGCAATGAGAATCCCAAGGACCACAATGATGCAGATCCAAAGCTGGCTACGTCTGTGGTTCATGGGCGAACTCCCTCATCATTCCAATCCGCCACGATGAAAAGCTGAACCAAAGACTGATCGTCACGAATCGTCTCAGGTGGCTCGACGTCAAATCCAGCCTGACTCAATCGAGAAGTGATCTCAGCTACGGAAGCGATATCTTGAATTCGAAACATCGCGTCAACCGAACCATCACGTGTTTCCAAACGCTCGACCCGAACATCGATCGACGTCGGAAGCGAACCAAGAAACCGTGCCATCACGTCGGCGGAATCGACCCGCGGCAGCACAGACGCTCCCGAGGATGAGCCACTGCTACGAGAAAGCCCCGCGAGGCCACCGCTTTGAGCCACTAAACGCTGATACTCAGACCGCACTCGGCGCAGAGGTGTCGCAACGGTCCTGGAAGTCGGAAATACCTCACGATACAGAGCATTCTGTTCGTCTTGGTAACGCGAGACTTCCTGTGCAATTCGATATTGGCGATAGGTGGCCGATACGCCCCACATCGCTAATGCCAAAATCGCAGAAACGGCAATCACAAAGAGACTGCCGGCATGGCTCCCAGCATGAACAGAACTACCATGAGCCGCAAGCAAATCGTGCCTATCGGATCTTGCCCGGTCTCCCTTGATTTGCTTCGACGAGTTCAGCAATTCAGTAGGCTCAACCAACGATGGTCGAAAATCAACTTCGCGCTGCGCCAGGCTCTCCGCAACCGCTACCATAGCGGCTTCGCTCGTCCCGAAAATACTCAATGTTTGGCCATCAAACTGGCGAGACACCAAGAAATCAAATCGAGGTGCGGAAACCTCGGTACGCACCCATTCAGTCAGGCGATTTCCCGAATGCTGAATGACGTCCAAACCACCGCCATCATCGTGCACCAAGATGCTCCAGCCCGTGTCTCGGCTGCCATGTTGCGTGACGACCAAAACCGGCCAAGCAAAACAGGCATGAGCCAACCCACCAACCGCTTCAATCGAATCAACAAGCCAATCGATATGACTTCGATCGGCAGCCACGACCGAAAGGCCATCGGGCTGAGGCTTCGCGCTGATCACGAGATCTTCGGCGTCCACACCAAGATGACTCTCTAGCTCGTAGGCGAGCATTGTTGAGTCGCTACTCTTACCACCAAAATCTTCGAGTCGAAAGAAATAGCACCAACTACTCGCCAACGTCACGGTGACCTGACGTCCCCTGATTCGATCCCCAACCCAGCTTTCGAACTGAGAGAACGGCGGAAGCTCACCCGTTTTCAGGCTGAGGCCCTCCGGCGCATCCTCTTGTTCTTCATCAAACAGATCGATTTGTTTGGAACCGACCTTCAAAAAGCACGATCGACTCACCGCATTCGCCCCCCGCCCATCATCGATGAGCCGTCTGGCGAAGCCTGACCTTCATCACTGAATTCAGCTCCAAACAATGATTCGGCTTTTGAATAGTCAATACGATCGGATTCGGAATCCGAACCAGTATCTCGCGTGATTGTCAGTGTCTTGCGATCACCACGTGTCTCGATTGTCACTTGACCTGAAGCGATCTTCGTCACACGAATGGGTGTCGACCCCAGAGTCAACTCTTCACCAATCTGGGCAATCGCGGTTTCGCCCGAAGAGTTTCTCAGAATCGCGGTGGGGGCCTTCCGATCCAAAATGGTGCCAACCAATTCAATTGCAAACGACTGAGTCACCTTTGGAGCTGGCTGAGTTTCGGTCTCTTCGATTGGCTTGCTCTTGACCACGCGTCCTTGGAATTGTCTCCCGGCAAGACTGGGAGGTGGAGCCACGCTTTGCTGACTCTCGGTCTGTTCTTGTATGACTGGACGTTGCTCATCAAGCCCGATTGGCTGATTTTCGATCGGCCTAAACATCCAAAAACTGCCTGCAACGCCGACAGCGATGATTGCCGCGGCCAATCCCCAGGTAAGCGTGGATGCAGGTGAAGAAGTCAAAGCTAAAATCCAAAACGTTCGGTATGGGTTTCACCGAATTCATCACGACGCGAGACAATCAGTCGTCGCAGGTCAACTCCGGTGCGAGAAGAAGCATTGACCCACATCGAAAAATTTGAGCTTTCCTGGCTAAACAATGCCTTGAGCCTTTCTTGGTCCCTTCGGTTGCGGACCGTCGTCAGGATCAATAATTCTACATCGGCCGCGGGAGTGGAACGATATCGGTCAACAAAGCGATCCGCGGTCGCCGCCGGAACGACAAGCTCCGCCACTGAGGAAATCGCCTCATCCGTCGCCCTGCGGATATTCAACGCCTGACTGCCGTCCACGGTCAGGCGATCACATAGATTCGGTAGCGTCAACGTTGTGCCGGTTTGCTGCCCTAATCGCTCCAGATCAAAGACCTGCCCCCACGATGGATAGAACCGCATACCTGACTGGCCACCCGAGTTAGCCTCCAATGGTCGTAAACGAACAGCAGAAAACGCCGATGGCGGAATGGTGTCCCGCAATGCCTTTTCAACATCAGACGCCCCACCGGATCGATGCAAGAGATTCAGATTGAGTTTCGCGTCTTCATCACCGATAAGCATGTCGATCGTTACGTTGTTTAACGTCAATGCATCACGCAGCGTCGTCAGTGGCTCAAGATTGCCATTCTTGACCCTCGCCTCAATCCTCTCTTTGAAAATCCGTTCGGCGAGTGGAAACACTTGCGCTTCCGCGCTTGCGACCGCCCAACGACGTTGAAGGTCTCTCGTCTGCTCGGCCGCGGAACGAGAAAGCTCAAGCGTTCGACGGGCGACCACGGCCATCGTCATGAGGCAAACCACAAACACGGCAATGACCATCAAGAGCACAACACCTTGACGATGAAAACGCCGATCAATCATGCCGCACCACCTGTCGCCATACCACGTTGCCTTTGACGTCCTGCCATCGAAGAAGCAATCGGTCGGGAACTGGCGTTAAGCCACCTCTTAACGCCAAATCAGATGAGTCAACTGGGTCGCCACCCTCAGAGAGCGGGATAGCATCGAAGATTCGATTTCCGATCCATAAGATTTGCGAAGCACCAGCCGACGAGGCGGTCCCGCGAACAAAAGCGATCCCCCAAGGTGTTGAGACATGGCGGTAAATAACTCTTTCGATAGACAGGTCTGCTGTTCCCGAAACAGGGTTTCGCCCCAATAAACCATGCAGGATGATCATGGGCCCGCGGGAGTCGAGCGTCCGAGACCAGCCGCGCGCGTTTTGGAAGTCATCAGCCAGGATCTCTCGAACCAATGCCTCGTTGCCACCAACAATCCGTGGTGAATGGGCGACGGCATTTCTGGCAACTCGGTTGAGGTTCCAGACCATTCCCATCATGGCGACAGACAGCATTGCCATCAAAACCAATGCCGCCACCAACTCAATGAGCGTAAAGCCAAATGCCGAGCTCCTTCGCCTCATCGAAGCACCTCCACCCGAACAAGTTCTCTTACGCGTCCGTTGTCCTCACGTTTGGCTATCGCAAAGCGAATCACAGACAATCTCACACCAAAGGGCTGTGATGAACCCACGACGCGTGTCTGCCAGATCCAGCTTGGCTTTCCTACGATGGGACCGTTGCCACGCGATGGAATGCCTTCGCGAGTCGTTTCCATCGAAGCCAGAATGCTCTCAGCCATAGAGCACGCTTCAACACGGTCTTTTGCAAATCGAAGCTGTCTCTGCTGGCGACCAATAGCGACGATCGATGTCGCCAGTAGCGTTGCCAAAAGCACCATGCTGACGATCACTTCGATGAGCGTGAAGCCACGATGCTGCATCCTACCCATCCAACGCTGACCAAAGATCAATCAAGTGCTTTCGATTATCCAACCGAATCTGCTGGCCGCTTCCACCCATCATGGCTAAAACTCGATCCAAACTTTTCGTTTTCAACTCGAGAGCATAGTCAATGCTCTGCCCCAGGGGTGAAATCTCGATCAACTGACGGTCACGGAAAGACCGCGCGGCGCCCCGGAGAAAAAGCCTTGAGACATCAACGTTGGCCGGGATCTTTCGAGATTCAACGATTTGTTCGGCTCCCGTATTGCCATCGACAATCTTGATTTCAATTGTCTCGGACCGAGGACGATAAACAATCTGAACCGGACGCTCGGTCGACGCGGCAATATTGCGGGCTTTCGAATCAAGCTGCACGACCATATCCGCCGCGAGCTGTAGCTTGTACCGATCCGATGAGCCAGCTATCGAGAGAAATACGCCAGTCGATATGATCGCCAAAATAACTAAGACAACGATCATCTCGATCAGCGTGAAAGCACGATCATTGCTCACTGAACTTGCCATCGAATTGCCATCAAGCGAGCAATGATCAAAAACACCATGCCGCTGATGCAAAGAACGCCAAGTTGCGGCAACAACATCTCCAATGGCAACTCGCGCCAGAAAATCTTGTTGTAGCCATCGAGCGCCCAAGCATTGAATGTCCAGAGACCAGCTTTTTGCAAAGATTCGCCCATCACATATCGCGGCACCATGGATCCCCCCAAAGCGCTCATCGTTAGGATCAATATCACTGACAGCCCATGAAGCTGCCCGCGCGAACGACAGATGGTCGCCATCATCAGACCCAACGCAGCCGACGCAGCCGACGTCACCAGCGTCAATACCGTGAATGGACCGATGTGCCCTAAAAGGTCGACACCAAACGCGAACTGAGCGAAGGCAAACATGACGAGCACTTGCACGAAGCCCAATACCGTCAAATAGAACCACTTAGATAGCAGCAAATGATCCATGTTGACCTGCGTTGCCAGCATTCGATCCAAGGTTTTCTGCTCACGCTCTTCGAGCAGTGCTGCACCGCCTCCTGAGGCGCCGAAAAGCAAAAACATCACGGCAATCCCAGCGGCATACATGCTGATCACGGGGTTGCTTTTCCCCTCTCCCAAGACGTCAACAACGCTCACTGGGTCGACGATCCCCAGAACGCCTCGTTCAGCCAAAAGAGAAGAGCCCTTTTGTGAATCAGCATTTCGCTCAAAAGCAGCCGCTCGCACTTGAGGAATACTACGAGGCGCTTCCCGTCGGCTCTGCGCCTGCTTAGCTCGAGCGATTGAGACTTGACGACTCACAAGTGCATGCACCACCTGCGAGGCGACTTGATCCGAAGAATCAGCCAACAAGTCGATTTCGAATCCAAGATCCGAATCGTTCGATGCATTCTTGATGACAATGGCGATAGTGGCAGTGCCTTGCCTCACTGCCTGGCGAGCGTGTTCTTGATCCTGAACGTCACTTACCGAACCGTGAAAGCGAAGCGAAGGATCTTCACGAATCCCTTCGGCAATGTGTCTCGAAAAGTCGGTCTGCACCTCATCGATCAGAATCGATCGAACTTTCGGCGTCTTACCGGCGCCGACACCGCCTCCAAAGATCAAAGCGAAAATGCTGAAGAAGGCGATCGGCACGATAAAGATCATCGCCAACTCGATTCGATTATGTCGCAATCGCCGCAATTGCGTTTCGAGCAAATGGAAAACCATCAATCGTCTCTCAGATCGTGACCCGTCAATTTCAAAAAGACGTGGTGCAGTGATGGTGTTTCAATGTTGATATCCTCAACGGCATAGCCTTGGTCGGTAAAAGCATTGATCAATCGCGGCACGGAATTGCCGACATCACTCACGCGCGTGCTCACCTCGGCCTCACCCACTCGACCTAGCCGACGAAGTGGCGTATGCAGCGGCCCTGTAACCGGCCGATCTAAACGCAACTTGACTAAACGGCCCGATCCGACCGACGACTCAATGAGATCCTTTAGTGGGCCATCGGCGATTACACGGCCGCGATCCATGATCACGATACGATCGCTTCGAGCCTCCGCTTCATCGAGGTGGTGGGTCGTGAGGATGATCGAGGTTCCCATACCATGTAGCTCATCAAGCATCTCAAAGATCTTGTGTCGGCTCTGTGGATCGACGCCCACTGTTGGCTCGTCAAGCAATAAAATCGCTGGCCGATGCAGGACTCCGCAGGCAATGTTGACGCGTCGCTTCATGCCACCTGAAAAACGACCGACAAGGTCACTCGCGCGATCTTCGAGACCGGTCCAGTGCAAAGCCCACTGAACTTGTTCTTTGAGTGCCCGCCGGGAAACGCCGTGCATACGGCCGAAAGCCACCAGGTTCTCTCGAGTGGTTAAGTCCGGATAGACAGCGATCTCTTGTGGAACGAGACCTAGCTGCCGGCGAAATTCATCGGTCGCCGCCGAGTCCTCAAAGCCAAGGATCCGGCCGCCCGAGGGTTTTGTTAATCCGCATAGACACCGAATCAAAGTCGTCTTGCCGGCACCATTGGGGCCCAGCAACGCAAGCCGCTCACCCGATCGCAGTTCAAAACTCACATCAGCGAGTGCTTCGTGCCCCCCAAAGGACTTCCGAAGATGCTCCACATTCAAAATGGTTTCGCCGGAATTGCCGCTCACCTGTTGTGACGAATTCTCGGCGTCGCGAGGGCTTTGCATATCGGCATCGGACACATCGGAATGCGTTTCAATCGCGTAACCATTCGCCCTATAATCCCGCGGATCGTTGATCGAACTTCTCAGCATGGCGAAATGAGGGGCGGAAGCGAGTCATCAGTCGCCTCAACCCAATGTGAAACCCGACCCGAAAGGGGACGTTGTGGGGTTTGACGCCGACCAGTGATCTTTGATGATAGCCAAAGCTTCGTTTTCAACGAAATGGGAATCCCTTTCTTCCTGCCTACCCCCCATTCGAAATTGTCAAATTCGCCGGAAAAGTGGTTGTCGGAGTCGTCAATGTCCTCTTGGAAGGCTAACCACGGCAGCTTCCTTGGCATTTTCGCCGCCGTCGTTTTTTTGGCCGGCTGCTTGGTGATCTTCGTCGGCGAGATGCCTGGAACAGTCCCATCGAACGATCAATCGGAAGCCAATCCAGGCGTCCCTCCTCCACCTTCTTCGCCGCCCGACGGTAGCAATAGTTCCAGGAGCAATGATCTTCAGGAACAGGATCCCGCAGAAGCTATTTCGATCGTCATCCGTGGAGCCCACACCGACCAAGGCTTGGCTCGAATCGCAATCTATGATTCACCCGAGACTTTTAACGATCCGACAAAGGCACTCTATCTACTCAACACGCCGCTCCGTGGTGGACGGGCCCGTGTGCAACTTAAACCGGATCGCCTCCCTGAAAAGTTTGCGGTGGCTGCCTACCACGACACAGACGACGACGGCTCGCTCAGTCGAAACCTATTGGGAATTCCCACCGAGCTTTACGGGTTCAGCAATAACGCGAGAGGATTGACGGGCCCCCCCGAGTTTCAGCAAGCGGCCATCGACAAACCCGCGCCCGGTGGCGGACTGTTTGTCGAATTGCAGTAGCCAAACATTTCCATTAGATCCGTTGCGAAAGTCGTGGAGTCGATTGGCTTGCGCATGTAGCCGCTGCATCCAGCGTCCATGCACCTCTGGCGATCTCGATGAGCCGTCAACGCCACAATCGGGTTTTCGAAGCCCATATCTCGAAGCCTAGCTGCGGCAACGTAGCCATTCATAACGGGCATCTGCATATCCAGAAGAACTGCATCAATCCTCTGGTCTTCACGTTCGATGATTTCAACGGCCTCTTTACCATTGACCGCGGTGATGACATTGACGTCGTAGAGACGAAGCAACAGTCGATAGAGATCCCTGAAGATTTTTTCATCATCGCACACCAAGATAGTCATCGGTTTCTTGGGATCGACTGAACTCTCGGAATCATTGACGACAGGCTCAGGAACTTCGCTGTCTGAGGACGCTTCAGCATCAGACGAAGCTATGCGAGCTACGCTCACCTCAGTCATCGAATTGAATTGAGTGCGTTCATCGCTGCTCGATTCGACGCAAGCCATCGGCCAACGGATGTCAACGCACGTACAATGATTCTCTTTACTCTCAATCGAGAGTGTTCCTCCCACGGAGTCGATGATGGCTTGGCAAACCGACAAGCCAAGCCCCATTCCACCGATCGACGCTGGATCCAGTTGCCTACCCTGCTCGAACGGGCGAAGAATACGTTCCAAGTTTTCAGGTGCGATTCCAATACCAGTATCCTGCACTCGAACTTCGAGAATGCCGCAATCTTCTGCACTCAAACCCGTCTGGAAATTCCTGTCGTACTCGATTTCAACGTTGACTAATCCCCTCTTGGTGAACTTGAGGGCGTTATCAACCAATTTCAATAAAACTTGATGAATGCGATCAGCGTCAGTAACCAGACGCTCGGGAAGCTCACCCCTTACATTGAGTTCCAGCAAGACACTCATCTCTTCGGCATTGATTCGCAAAACAGAGAACGATTCCCGAAGCACTTTACTCAGATCACATGGCTCGTTGCGGATGTCCAATTGGCCAGCTTCAACTCTAGCCACGTCGAGAATATCGTTAAGAGATCTCAACAGCCTATTGCTCTCTCCCTCGATCTCTCGAAGATGCTGCACACGGTCTTCCCTAGAACTGTGCTCAACATCAATCAGCTCGACCTGTGTGAGAATTCGCTTGAGCGGCTCGCGTAGTTCGGCACTCGTGCTGGAAAGGAACAGGCTCTTGGTATCGTTCGCGGACTCGGCTTGCTCCAGTGCATCACGAAGTTTTCGCTCTGCCTCAATTCGGCGTTCGACCTCCTGTCGCAACGCATGATTGTGATCCTCGGTGGCGGCCGCCGAGGCCAGCCTACGTGACGACTCCGCAACTTCCCTGAACTGCGTCGCAATGGTCTTAGCGGCTGGCTCAAAGATAAAAATGACTTCGAAGCCCAGGATCGCGAACGTCAATATCATCAAGCCAAACTCGATTTTCTTCAATCGAGCATGCTTCGCATTCGATTCACTTTCGAGCATTCCCACGATGGCGTGCATCGCGGGTAGGAAGATGCGTTCGTGTTGCAGAATTTGCTCAAGCGGCTCCTGATAGGCGCTTTTCGAGGATACTTGTTGCCGCAGCCGCTGACACGCTTCCAGCATTAAATCCATGGTCGGCTGGAGTTCTTCAAACGCCTTGAGTATTTGCTGCGACTGACTGGCAACCGGTAGGCTTTTGCTGCCGTAGCGAAGCGTCGACTGTGACTCCGACCAGAGACTCTCCAGCGACAACATCTCCTCAACGTACTTAGGACGCTGGCCCTGATCAGATTGGTGAATCGCCAGTGCAGTCTTTGCGATTTTCTGACTGAGCATCCGCTGTCGCCCTGCCAAGTTGATGATCGCAGCGTCTTGGCTTTGCCCGGCAATCGAGCTTTGAACGGACAGCTGACTTAAACAAGTAGCCGCTAGGATCAAACCTATCGCGGTCGCGTACATCAAGCGCAGCCGGCTGGCAGGACTTGTTTGGGACGGAAGCTCAGATGTTTGAGCTGAGGCGGACATGAGTGAACCCGGATGGGGAAACGAAATTAACGCTTCCTGAGCCTAGGTCTCAAGTTTCGCGGGTGCCAATTGCTCGCATGCGAAAAATGAGCATGCCTGCTGATATCCGCAAACATAAACTCCTGTAACGATTCCGCGGATTCTAGGCCCGCATCGCCTGGACCACTGCGTCGCCCATATCCGCAGGCGTCGGTGCTACAACGATTCCGGCAGACTCAAGTGCTGCGACCTTCTCGGACGCCGTTCCCTTTCCACCGCTGATAATCGCACCTGCATGGCCCATTCGTTTACCAGGAGGAGCGGTCCGCCCGGCGATGAATGCCGCCATCGGCTTGGTGACGTGTTCTTTTGCAAAGGCGGCTGCCTCTTCTTCAGCCGTCCCTCCGATTTCGCCGATCATCAAAATCGCCTCCGTTTGATCGTCAGCTTGATAGAGCTTCAACAAGTCAATGAAGCTTGTACCGACAATGGGATCACCGCCCAGTCCCACACAGGTCGATTGACCCAGACCAAGATTGGTCGTCTGCCACACGGACTCGTACGTCAGCGTGCCTGACCGGCTCATAACGCCGACCTTGCCGGCTTTGTGAATGTAGCCCGGCATGATCCCAATCTTGCACTGCTCGGGCGTAATCACACCGGGGCAGTTGGGGCCAATGAGGATCGAATCGCTTGCGCTAACCTTCTCGTAGACGCGAACCATATCCACAACGGGCACGCCCTCGGTGATCGCACAGATCACTTTGATTCCAGCATCAACCGCTTCGAGAATCGCATCGGCGGTGAAAGGCGGCGGTACGAATATCATGGTCGCATCGGCACCCGTTTCGCTTACGGCTTCTTCGACGGTGTCGAAAACGGGAACGCCTTCAACACTCTGGCCTCCCTTGCCGGGCGTGACGCCGCCCACCATCTGAGTCCCGTAATCCCGGCACCCGAGGGTATGAAAAGTCCCCGAGTTACCGGTGATTCCTTGACAGATAACGCGAGTGTTTTTGTCGACCAGAATGGACATGAATCGTCGAAAGGTTCGTGTAGGTAAGAATTCGGTTCGAGATCGCCTGGGCTCAACCAGCCGCGGCAACCACTTTCTTGGCGGCGTCGGTGATGTCGGTGGCGGTAATGATGTCGACGTCAGACTCAGCCAGCATTTTCCGGCCCTCCTCAACCTCAGTTCCTTCCAGACGCACGACAAGCGGAACGTTGAAGCCGACTTCCTTGGATGCTTCGATAATCGCTGAAGCGATCGTTGTGCATCTCGCGATACCACCAAAGATGTTGACTAGCACACCTTTGCAATTTGGATCTGATAACAGAATCCGGAATGCCTCGGTGACCTGCTGGGCGTTCGCACCGCCACCCACATCCAAGAAATTGGCGGGTTGTCCGCCGTGGTACTTAATAATGTCCATGGTGGACATCGCCAGTCATGCTTGAGGGCAATATTGGTTGCCTCGT
>JBCCKZ010000117.1:0-11375 GCA_039027135.1 Planctomycetota bacterium | reverse complement strand
ACCAGATGTTATCGGCGGTGCTCGTCGCAAGGCGAGAGTTGGTTGGCCGCGTCGCTTGCGGAATATGGGCGGCAAGGCACCGGGAAAGAACGCCTATGTGATCACAATGAGAGATACCTATAGCGATGATATCGCCGCATTCAACAAGACCTACGGCACGTCTTTTGATTCCTTCGACGCTTTGGCGAACGCCGAGAACTGGCGGCCGCAGACAGACCTGTCGAACGCGAACGAGACGCGGGATAACGTGATATTCCTTAAAAAGACTGTGGGGAAGTACTACGAAGTCGCCCGGGATTCGATACGTCGATACGACGACAACCATATGTTCATTGGTGACAAGTTGAACGCCAACACAGATACCGTCGATACAGTTCTCCCCGTGACAAGTCAGTATACGGATCTTGTTATGTATCAGATGTATGGTCGTTTTGAAGTTCAACGTCCTGGCTTGGATCGCTGGAACAAGATGACCGACAAACCGTTCATCAATGGAGATTCGGCTTTCACCATGGTCACACCGGACATGCCTCGGCCCTATGGTCCTATTGCTGACACGTTGGAGCAACGGGCCGATTGGACGGCAGAGTTCTTTCTGAGAGCATTCGAACGGCCGGAATTTATTGGCTGGCACTACTGCGGTTTGATCGATGCCAGTCAAAAGGTTCCGAGAAAGCAGGCGAGGCAGCACTCGGGACTATTGAATGAATACGGAGAGCCTTATCCAGCACTGTTCAAATCGATCAAGGCTTGTTCGGACAACCTCTATGGGATCGCTACAGGGAAGGTTTGAGCGAGCAGTTTTACGGATTTGCAGGCGTAACTTTGATACTTGAATGCGCATTTTCAATGGATCAAGAAAGTCGATGAGTTTGTTCTGTTAGGGCAGTAAATTTCATTAGAGGTCGCAGTCGTTGATTCGTCCTCTGTTTGCCTTGCGCAAGTCATGGTGGCAAGTTATTTCCGCTATGGCGTTGTATGAATTGGAAGATAGTCAATTTTTCGTCGAGCATGTCACATGCTTGAATGTGGAGTGAAATTGTGTTGCAAAGATCCGTCGCACTATTGATAGAGACCTCGAGTGGATACGGGCGAGGCCTTATCGAAGGTGTGATTGAATTCATGAAGGAGCGAGGAAACTGGTCGGTTATTCTGGAGCCTGGGCATTCGGATGCACCCCCTTCGTGGCTCAGCTCATCCAATTGCGATGGAATCATCGCTCGGATTGAAACCGACGAGTACGGAAAGCGACTCCGAGAGCTATCTGTGCCTGTCGTCGATTTGAGTGCGGCACGCCACGTGCGGGGCATACCCTGGGCAGATACTGAAGACAAAGCGATCTCAAAGCTTGCGGTCGAGCACTTTCGTGATCGCGGTTTCCGAAAGCTCGCCTATTGTGGAGATGCCGGATTTGAATGGTCCATTCGTCGAGGACACCACTTTCGCCAGATCGCGAAGTCCGATGAATGTGAGGCATTTGAGTTTCATTCCAAGTCACGCTTGGACTTGGACTTCAATCAATCAGAAGAGCAGCAGAGACTCGTGAATTGGCTTGCATGTCTACCTCGTCCGATTGCTGTCATGGCATGTCATGACTTCAAGGCCCAGCAAGTGGTCGATGCGTGTCGCCAACTCGGCATCGCCATTCCCACGGAGATTGCCATACTCGGTGTCGATAATGATCGATTGCTTTGTGAGCTATGTGAGCCAACGCTCTCGAGCATCATTCCAGACACGAAGGGAACAGGCTATGCGGCCGCCCAGTTACTTGATCGCATGATGGATGGTGAAAACATTGCAACGGCGCAGCCGATTCTGACTCAGCCGCTCGGTGTGGAGCTTCGCGAATCCACCGATACATTAGCCATAGAAGATAAGGACGTTGCCATTGCACTCCATTACATTCGAAGGCACGCGACTGAGAATATTCGTGTGAGTGATGTCTTGCGAAAGGTCTCTATTTCACGAAGAACGCTTGAACATCGCTTTCAGAAAGTCATTGGGTTGACTCCGCATGGCGAGATTCATCGTGTTCGAATGAACCGCGTGCGCGAGTTGCTTTCAGATACAAACCTTGCAATCAATGAAGTGGCCCAGCAGACCGGATTTGAATACGAAGCGTACATGGCGGCCACATTCAAACGAGAGACGGGAATGACACCAACAGAATACCGGGACAGTGTCAAGCCACAAATCAAGCTCCAGAGCTCGGGCGCTCTTTGAGCGGTATCGTTTGTATCGCGAATTACATTGCTCCGCTCGTTGAAGTGATCTTCAAACGGATCCATAAACCCATTTTGGTTGGATCGCAGGCTCTAGCCGCTGAGTAGCCACCTAGAAATCGGCTAGAGCCTATGTTCAAACTCTTGCTGTTAATTGGAGCGACGAAGATTTAGGCGATGATGTCTTTCACCACATGTCCGTGTACATCGGTGAGTCTGAAATCGCGACCCTGATGCCGATGGGTAAGCAATTCGTGGTTGATCCCTAGAAGGTGCAAGCAAGTGGCGTGGAAATCGTGCACGTGGACAGCATCTTCAACCACGCCAAATCCAAACTCATCAGTGCTGCCGTGGGTATGGCCCGCCTTGACTCCGCCACCTGCCATCCAAATGCTAAAGCACTCCTTGTGGTGGTCTCGTCCCGGAGGAGTCTTGGCACCACTTCCCGCGTTGGCTTCCTGGACCATAGGGGTGCGTCCAAACTCACCACCCCAAATGATCAACGTTTCATCAAGCAGGCCGCGTTGCTTCAAGTCACTAACCAGGGCTGTGCAGGCTTGATCTACCTTCATGATCGAGTTCGGTAGTGCCGAGTAAATGCTTTGATGGTGATCCCAACCTTTGTTAAAGACCTGAACAAATCTCACGCCCCGTTCGACAAGACGACGTGCCAAGAGACAGTTCTTTGCAAATGGATTACCCTGGCCTTGTCTGTTGAGTCCATAAAGTTCAAGCATGTGCTCGGGTTCGCTTGAGAAGTCGGCTAGCTCAGGGACCGACTCCTGCATCTGGTAGGCCAACTCATACTGGGCGATTCGAGTTTGAATCTCGGGATCTTGATATCGCTCAAAAGCCAGTGAGTTCATCTGTCCAAGAGTGTCCACGACATCACGACGATGCAGCCGACTCACTCCTGTTGGGTTATCCAGATAAAACAACGGCTTGGATCCCGTCCTGAATTGCACTCCCTGGTACTTCGAAGGCAAGAACCCGCTACTCCACGCCGACGTGCCGGCGTTGGGGTGCTGATCCTTCAAAACAACGTAGGCGGGTAAGTTCTCATTCTCGGTTCCCAGACCATAAGCTGTCCAAGCTCCAAAGGTCGGGCGTCCCAGTCGAGCATGGCCCGTGTGCAAAAACAACTCACCGGAGCCATGGTTGATTTCATCAGTCTTCATGCTGCGAATCATCGTTAGTTCATCAGCTACCTTAGCCAGATGCGGGAAGAGATCCGACATGACGATGCCGCTATTCCCGCGAGGGGCAAACTTGTACGGTGACTTGATGCACTTTGCGTCTGGTTTGACGAAGGCGAACTTCTGTTCACGCGTCAATTCGGCCGGCAGACTCTTGCCATCCCACTTATCGAGTTCTGGTTTGGGATCAAAGGTGTCCATTTGCGATGGACCACCGACCATGTGTAGGAAAATGACGTTCTTTGCTGTGGCCGGGTGATGCAAACCGCCAACCGAACGCTGGGGCGAATTAGCCTCGGTATCACGAGCCAATAGGTCGGCTAGAGCAAGCGATCCAATGCCTAGAGTTCCGTGCCGGAGAAGGTCTCGACGCTTGATTTGCAAAGAAATATCGTTGGTTGGGGTCATTGCCTTGCTCACTTGGTCATGGTCTCGTCGAGGTTCAGGATGACCTGTGCCACGCTGAACCAGTCTTGGTGCTTGCGGTAAATGCCCAACAGCGCCTCGATCTCGTCATTCGTCGGAGGACGCGCAACCGCGCGTTTGAACGCCACGATGGACTTGTCTCTGTCGTTTCCATCGTATGCATCAATCCATTGCGCAAAGGCCCTAGCCGCATCAACGAATGTTGGCCCGTTGAGTAGGCTCAATGCTTGAACGGGCGTATTCGACCGGTCGCGTTTGACAATGCACGCCGATCGATCGCTACCATCAAAATTCAGGATCATTGGGTTGGGGTTGCCGCGACGAAGGAACGTGTAGAGTCCCCGACGATATCGATCCTCACCTGTGGAGGTTGGGTAATCCTTGACGTCGGCACCGGAGATCTCCCCCCAAAGCCCCTTTGGCTGCGGTGGATAAACCGCTGGACCGCCAATCTTTGTGGACAACAAACCGCTGATGGCCAGCGCATTATCTCGGATGAGTTCACCCGAAAGACGCAATCGTGGGCCTCGGGCAAGCAGTTCGTTTGCAGGGTCAATGGTGAAGCCGTTTGGGTATCCCGCGGCACTTTGTCGGTAGGTCGAAGACATCACAATCGTCTTGATTAGATCCTTCATCGACCAGTCATTTCGCTGAAACTCGAGAGCGAGCCAGTCGAGCAGCTCCGGATGAGATGGTGGTGAACTTTGCATTCCGAAATCGTTTGGCGTCGTAACGATTCCCCGTCCGAAGATCTCTGCCCAAAAACGATTGGCAGTCACTCTCGCCATCAGAGGATTTTCTGGATCGACAAGCCATTTCGCGAAACCGAGTCGGTTGGACGGTAAGTCAGCATCAAGGTCGTGAAGCACATCGGGAACGCCCGCTTCAACTTCTTCGCCAGGTGTTAGGTAATTCCCTCGCATGAATAGATGAGTGACGACCTTTTGGTCTGAGTCACGCATGACCATTGTCTTGGCAACCAACTCATCACGTGCCGCCTTCAACCGGTCGATGGAAAGCTCATAGGGTCTGGTGATCTCGTGGTAGTAAAAGAGCAAAGCCCTCAAGTTCACCTCTTGTTCATCGCTGCGCTGTGGCCTCGGAACTTCCAGTGCTCGAGCACCGCCTCGTAGATACCAAGGAAATCGTCCCCAGGGGATGTTCTCGATCTGATCAGAATTTCGGAATTCGATTTCCCACGTGTCCTGATCGGCAAGTGCAACTGACTTTGCGTTTTCAAGCCCAACTCTCTCGAATTCCAACTGACGTTCAATTGCCTTGAGCCTCACATGGTCTTTGTCCGACGAGACCACATCGAGATTGCCTTCCACAAACTTCTTCCGAAACATGCCTGGACCTTCCATCGCAAATTCCGGAGCCGCTTGATTGAAATAAGCGTAGAGCGGGTAGTAATTCTTCTGCGAAATGGGATCAAACTTGTGGTCATGACACTGGCAACATTCCATTGTCATGCCAAGCCAAACCTGACCGGTCGTGCTGACCCGATCATGGAGAACATTGGCTCGAATCTCATCAACTTTGGTACCGCCCGAGAAGTTGGTTGGAACGTTGCGATGAAACCCTGTCGCAATCATCTGTTCGCGACTTGGGTTGGGAAGCAAATCGCCCGCGAGCTGATCAATGGTGAACTGATCAAATGGGAGATCGTTATTGAACGCGTCGACAACCCAATCTCGATACGGCCACATGGTGCGAAGATCATCATGCTGATAACCATTTGAGTCCGCATAGCGAGCCAGATCCAACCAGTGCAACGCCCACTTTTCGCCAAAGTGCTTGGACGCCAAAAGTCCATCCACCGTCTGTTCGTAATTCTGATCCGAGGGATTGCTCGCGAATGCCTCGACTTCTTCTGGCGATGGAGGCAGTCCAATCAGATCAAGCGATAATCGCCTGACAATCTCTTCCGGCGTTGCTGGCGGTGATGGCTCAAGGCCTTCGACGACGAGCCGCTGCTGAACGAAGTAATCGATCGGATTCTCGCGCGGCCAATCAACGTGGGAGAGCTCTGGTAGTTTGAGTGGTTCAGGTTTTTGATAAGCCCAATGGCTTTCGTATTCCGCCCCAGCATCGATCCAGTTTCGAATCGACTCGACCTGCTCTTTAGATAGCCGCGCCCCAGTGGGCGGCATACGTAGATCAGGATCGTCCGTGGTGATTCGCTCCATGATCAGGCTCTCTTCGGCCGATCCTGGCACGATCGCGTCAAACTCAATCGCACCTTGACGTTGGTCGAGCCTTAGATCCGCTTCTCGTGATCCCTCGTCCGGACCGTGGCAAGCGAAGCAACGACCCGACAGGATAGGACGAATGTCTCGACTGAAGTCAACTTCTCTGCGAGGTTCACCACCTTGCGTTGTCGACGTTAGAACGAGAGCCGCGAAAAGCACGAACCGATTCATTTTGGAAATCTTCAAAGAGCTCATTCGACTTCCAGCTCGCGAATACGGACGTTTCTCCATCTCGCTTTGGCTCCTGGAGCCCATCGATCACGCGTTGGACTGTCGTGTACTTCAAGGCCGATGTGACCCTTTCGCCCAATTCGATTGAAGATTCTCTCCGGGTCGTAGTTGGGAACGACGTCAGCAAGCGTAGCGGTATCAATCTTGGCGATGGCGACCCCATTGATCCAAGTCTCGATCAGGGGCATCTCGCCGGTGCAGCGGATTCGAATTTCATTCCAATCGTTCGGTTTCCAAACCTTCAAGAAGTCTTCGAGCGATGCGGCATAGTCGGTTGGGAATTGTCCCCCGCGGAAACGCAGAGCGTTGGGATTGCCCGGACGGATGTTCGAGATCTTGTAGAGCGGCTCTTCATCACCCTCGAACACAAACGGATAGGCGAAGAAGTTTCCAACCGTGTTGCCATAGAACCCACCAATCGTTCCGTTGGGTCGGTTGTCAACAAGGACTTGGAAGCCGACGGAACCTAACTTGTGGGCTCGCACCATGATGCCGGTATCGATTGGATAGTCGGGGTTTGCTTCGAGCGTTAACTCGAAGTCACCGTACTTCTTTTCGGACATCAGATAGGCGCCGGCGATGGAGCCCGGTGTTTGTCCTCCAATCACGATGCCATCTTCGACTGTCCAAACTCCTTTGTCACGTACTCGATCCTTATTGGCAATCCGATTGAATTGCCCATCGCTATTTTCGTAGTACTTGATCACTTCGTCGAACAATTTTTCGCCGGTCATCGTTGAAAACCTCGGATCGCGAGGCACGTAGACTCGTGGGATGGCAAACCAGCCATTGAGTGTCTCGCCATCGAACATGTCGACTGGCTCACCTCGATTCAGAATTTTTGGTTCTTTGATCCGTTCTCGACGTATGTCCAATGCAAGCTGTAAGAAGTCATCCGTTTCCTGAACGGGTTCCTGCACCTCGCCACCAATGGCGAAGCTGTCCAGCCAGATCGATCGTCCCTGGTAGGGGCCATTGCCAAATGCGGTGGCTTGAATCTTGGTAATGTTGCTTAGATTTGCCTGTCCCTTTGCCCAGGGAGGCTTGGCGAAAGCAGATAGGGGAGCGCTGACTCGCTTCCACTGGCCTTTTGAACCCACCGAATTGAAGGGGAATACACTGATCCCCGAGTTGCCATTGGAGCCGCTATGGATCTGTAGATTGAAAGAGCTCTCGAAGTCCGCCTTGAACCACCAGCTAAGAGATTTCGATTTTGAAAGATCTACGGGATCGATCATGAATCCCGTTCCAAAGAACTGGTTGGCCGTGGCGTCATCCGCCACCGTTGCCTTCGCGGCACTCTTGCCGCCGCCGTCGTGCGTTTGGTCCACAAGCTCGACCCTGGCTTCGTGCGACGTTCCGTTTCGAGCAAGCGAATCGGATTCCTCAAAATCAAGAAGCAAGATTGGCTTCTCGCTACTGGGTTTGTTCTCCATTTTGAGAGGATTCTCCCTCAAGCGTTGGCTGAGCAGTTTTTTTGCATTCAGAAGTGCCTTAGCGTGTTCCGGCTGGTCAATGAGGTTGGTGGTCTCTTCGGGATCAATTTGCATGTTGGTCAAAACCGATGCCGTCGCTCTCTGATTGGGGCGAGTACGCCACTCGGTATACCGATAGTTTTTGTTTCGGATGCTATATCCTGAGCCGATGCTGTCGGAACTATCACTCAGCGTGTCTTGCAGTCCCGATGCTACCTTTTCCGAAATCCCTTCTTCGGCTGGATAGATACTCAGTGCCAAATCGCGGTGTTTGCTGTCGGGCGAATCTAGAAGGTTCGCGAAGCTCCTGCCTTGGCAGTGTGGCGGCGTTTCAATTTTTGCGAGCTCACAGAGCGTTGGGTAAAGGTCGACCATCTCGACAAGACTCTTCGATACCTGGCCACCTGATTTGTTCGGGACCCTTATCAAGAGAGGAACTCGAGTATCCACTTCGAAGTTAGTGTGCTTGGACCAGCTAGCGTGGTCGCCGAGCTTGAATCCATGATCACCCCAAAGCGCGACGATGGTATTCTCGGCCAAGCCAGTTTGGTCGAGTGCATCTAAGACTCGTCCTAGACACGCGTCAGTGTAGCTAACGCACGCGGCGTACCCGTGCAGTAAATGACGATTGAGTTCATCGGTGTATTCTTTTGGCGTACGGTCTTTGAATTCATCATAGAATTGAAGCTCCCAAGCGGATTGGTTCGCTGCATAGTTGGGATACCCTGGTGGAATGCCAACGTTCTTCGGCGTCGAGAATTCGTCACGGTCGTACAAGTCCCAGTACTTCTTGGGAGCAACGAAAGGAAGGTGTGGTTTGACGAAGCCCAATGAAAGGAAGAATCTTTCTTTCGATTCGGCCAAATCCGATAATAGATCGACCGCTCGCGATGCTCGCTTCCCATCCGCATATTGGTCATCATCGACTTCAAGTGCTTCAGCAAACGATCCAAGCGTTGAGCCTGGTTCAAAAATGTTGAACGTGCTTTTCTGTTCTAGGTTGACGGGATCGGCATACATTTTCTCTTGAATGTTGATCCATTGGTCCCATCCGGCTTGGTCCGCGTCTGGTCCCCCTCGGGCGTGATAGATTTTGCCGAGTCCAAACGTCTTGAATTGGTTGGCTCCAAAATGTCGGTTCAAAGTCAACAAGTCCGGGTGTCTCTGACGCCAGCCGCGAACATGAAAGCTCCGTTCACCAGAATGACTTGGATAGACGCCAGTCATGATGGATAAACGCGAAGCACCGCAAACAGCTTGTTGGCAATAAGCACGATCAAATCGCGTGCTGGACGCGGCCAGCCGATCAAAGTTCGGCGTGATCAATCGGTTTGCGCCGTAGCAATTGAGTTCAGGACGCAGATCGTCTACCGCAATCATCAAGACATTCATTGAGTTTTCTTTCTTGCCCGGCGTATTCGCGGCAATGAACTGATTGGCCTCCACGATCGCATTGCTTAGTCCAGGCCTTGTCTTGATTCCCTCCCCAAAAATGCCCACTTTGACGTAGCCGGGTGGATAAAACGATGGCTTGACCTGAGTTACTGGATTGCACCAGAACGAGCCGATGATGTAAGGCGTTTTGAACGCCTCTTTGATATAGTCCCTGTACATGGGGCCGGCGACATCCGCGTTCTCGACGGGCTTCCAGCCAAAGACATTCTTTCCTTCCTCTTTGAAGGTCACATTGAAGTCGCAAAGGATGATCGGTTTGCCCGTAAGCTTGTGAACGCGGTCGAACTGCTTTCTGGGGAAACCGGGATTGAAAAACGGCTGGATCGCAACAGCGTCGATATAGGGAAGCGACTCTTGAATGACTTCAGGGACCAGCGTGGAGAACATGTAGCGATCACCGAAGATAAGATGATCGGGATCAAATTTGCGATTCGCTTCGCCACAGATTCTGAAGTACTCTCGAGCGATCAGCCTTAGGAAACCAAGGTCACGCTGCGAGTCATCGTTTCCATTCCAGGTTGCCAAGAACTCTTGGTACTTTTCTTGGCCAGGAGTGGATTTTGGTAAACCACGGATAAACTCGACCCAGTTCGTTTCCGTCTGGTTCTTGAGGGGCCACGCCGCTAGATCCGTCCAGTAATATCCGATCAAGTTTGGATTGTTGCGATTGGCGAGACAGACCCTTTCAATCTCTTGCTCCATCCGAGTCTTTTCCCGCGGGTCAAAGATGTCGAAGAACTTGGCTCCCTTACCCCGGTACGTGGCGATCTCGGCGATTCGATTATTGTCCTGAACGTAGGGCATGTCGTTCTGCAGGAACGTGGGGCAGCCGTACCCGTAAGAGTTAAATCCAAGTTCCTTGAGGGCGTTTGCGATCTCATGGACATCTTCCCCGTTGTGGCCATATCCCACATGAGTGACGCCATGAGCGAAAAAAGGTTGCCCGCTAGAGTCCAGCAGCCAAACGCGACCATCGATTTCACTCAGTTTGATGAAGGATTGTTCCGTCGCGACCGCACAGCAAAAGCTGTGTAAACAAGCAAGAAGGCAGACGATGTATTTCATGTTGGAATTCAATCGTTCTTAACGTCTTTGGAATGTGTCACTGGCTAGGATCGAATGGATAAGATCACGAAAACGGTATCCCCTCGCCGCAATGTCACTGGATATTCGATCTATTTCCGCGTTATCACTCAGCGTCATTTCACGACCGCAAGCATAGGTGAGAAGCTTTTCTGCTAGCGATCGCGAGAATTGCTCTTTGTGATCTAGCAGTGCCCGTTTCAGTTCGAATGGAACGCTTACTTGCTCGCCCGAAGGAAGCGTGGCTGATCCGTCGATGCCCGCGGTGAGAATTTTCTGGGATGACAGCTTGTCGTCCTTCCACATAACGACCTTGCGATAATATTGCGGTCGAAAGCCGCCAATTGGATCATAGAATTCCAACGGGAAGCCAAACGGGTCAATCTTTGCGTGGCAACTCCGACACGTTTCAACTTCGCGGTGTTTCGCCAAGCGTTCACGGATTGTCGTCGTTCCACGTACGTCAGGATCGAGTGGCTCAACATCCGGCGGTGGAGACGAAGGTGGTGTCCCGAGGATCGATTCAAGGATCCAGACTCCACGTACGACCGGCGTCGTGTCCACTCCATTGGCTGTGAGGGTCAATATGGACGCGTGTCCAAGAAGGCCTCCACGTTGCCCATTCAAGGGAAGCGTCACCTTTCGAAAGTGGTTTCCTACCACACCTTCGATGCCGTAGTGCTTTGCTAGACTCTCATTGAGAAATGTGTATTGGGAGGCCAGAAAGTCACTTATAGAGAGGTTTTCTCTAAGAATGTGGCTGACAAACTGGATCGTTTCCTGCCGCATCGCGGTCTCAAGATCGTCACGATAGAACTCAAAGAATTTGTGTTCATCGGGGGGCATGCTGCCGAGCTTATCAAGCCTCAACCAGCTATTGCAGAAACCGTTAATGAATGCCTCGGACTTTTCATCATCGATCATCCGATCAACTTGGCGACTTAGAACAACGGGATTTAAAAGACGACCTGAATCTGCCAACGCGAAAAGCTGGTCATCCGGCATCGAGCTCCAAAGAAAGTAGGACAACCGATT
>JBCCKZ010000116.1:0-11412 GCA_039027135.1 Planctomycetota bacterium | reverse complement strand
GTTTGCGATCCCCACGCGACGGTTACAGGAACGCCGGGCTCTGAGTCTTCACCCACATATGGAGCAAGTAGAGCTGATAGATATCCATTTAGCCATTCTCGCTGCTCGGCTGAGAAAGGCGCTTCCTCTGGCAGAATAACTTGTTTCATGACTGTTCTAAGTTCGTGATACCTCAGGACCTACCGGAAGGTTAGGTCATTGGTTTTGGGTGGGAGAAAAAATGTTGGTACAGAAGACTAAACGGGAGCGGCGAAGAGCTCTTCGAGTTCTTGAGGTGTCCGCTTTCTTGTAAAACTCGCAAAATCCTCAGCACCGTCACGTCGTTCGAGATACGTCCGCAGCATGTTTACAACCAGCGGCGGGATATCGTCAAACGGAATCGCTTGAAAGACGTCGTGTGCGATAAAACGGTTATCATCGACACCGCCACCAAGCACAATGTTGTAGCCTTCAACAGTCTCTTCACCGACCTTGCAAGAGACACCTTGAAGTCCAATGTCGCCGATATAGTGCTGAGCGCAGCTATGCGGACAACCAGTTAGGTGGATATTCAAAGGTGAATCGAGTTCGACGTGCTTTTCGACGTAGTCAGAGAGGATTTTCGAATGCCCCTTGGTATCGGCTGCCGCGAACTTACAACCACGGTTGCCGGTGCAGGCAACCAAGCCACCTGACACACTCGTGGTCGTATGACTGAATCCGGTTTCCTCGAGCCCACCGAGGAAGAGCGGCAAATCGTCATCCGAGATGTGCGGCACAATCAAGTTTTGCCAAGCGGTCAAACGAATGTCGCTCTCGGCATACCTATCGGCTAGCTTGGCAATCTTTCGCATCTGATCAGGAAGCATGCGACCAACCGGGGTAACGACACCCACGTAGTTCAAACCTTCTTGCTTCTGACCGTGGATGCCAAAGTGAGCTTGACGGTCTTTGATCGGCATGGGACTACACTTCTCAAGATCGACAAACCGCAGATCGAAGGCCAGTTTCTGCTGAACCTCCTCAAGAAGCTTGGCGTGCCCCCAGTCATCAACCAAGTACTTCAACCTTGCTTTCTTTCGA
Source organism: Planctomycetota bacterium (assembly GCA_039027135.1). Taxonomy (GTDB): domain Bacteria; phylum Planctomycetota; class Planctomycetia; order Pirellulales; family Pirellulaceae; genus Rubripirellula. The sequence goes on along the minus strand of JBCCKZ010000116.1, from coordinate 10,350 downwards.
TTCGTTCGATCACCATGTTCGATGAATACACGCAAGATCGCTGCGGCAACCGCAATGCACTCATCAGGCCGAAGCAGCAAACCGCAATCCGATGCCAGTTGCCTGTGCCCGGTGATCCCACAGAGCTGAACCCGAAAATAGACGCCAGGTTCAACCCCAGCCGCTTCTCCAGCCTCGATGGCATAGAAGCCAATATCGTTCGTGTCCGCACAAGTTGAAACGCTACCACCGCTATCAAAACTGATATTGAATTTACGCGGAAGACCATACAAGTCTCGATGGTTCAAGATGTAATGGTGCATCGATTTTGCAAGTGGAACGACATCAATCAATTCCTGCTTGTCAAATCCCGATGTGGGTGTTCCCGTCACGTTCCTAACATTGTCGGCGCCTGCTCCTCTCGATGTCAGCCCCAAGTCAGCAAGCTTCTGCAAAACGTTAACCACGTTGCTGGGCATGATCTCGCGAATTTGGAAGTTTCCACGAGTTGTAATGTCGGTGTAGCCACCACCCCAATCTTCCGCAATTTCGGCCAGACCGCGAAACTGCGCCGTATTCAATACACCGCCGGGAATGCGGCATCGGAGCATGAAAGAGTCTTGAACCGGCGCGACGTGGAACATCCCGTAGAATTTGTAACGGAATACATCGCCTCCCTCGGGAAATAGATCCTCGGCGGCGTTCTTGAGCATCGTGTCCCAGCAATCCAAGCCGTTCTGCTCGTATTTGACCTTCTCTTCTTTGCACAAATCATCGATGGCAGTTCCATACACCGACTCTTCCGGATCGTTGGTGAACTTGCCTTCAGCTGTCGTTCCGAGGAAGGGATACACCTCCTGGATGCGCGACATCAAATAAGTTTTCTGTTCCTCAGAAAACGCGCCTTCACTTGCCATAAATCTTCCTATGCCTGAAGCATTGTTGAATCATCTGCGGGAACTCCCCGCGGATTGATCACCGCCATTAACGCTCGAGCAAGCATCCTTCATCGCCCCAATCCCGTATCACACGGTTGATTGACCGCCGAACGGTCTTCCCATCGGCGTGGACCAACAGCCCACCGAAGGGGTGCCTGATTACCCCATCCAGAGGCTTCAAATCACAAGCGAATTCGCCGTTAGAAACTCCGAACGCAGTAATTTTCCGGGTGACCAAAAATCGTGACGAGGATGCTAGTCTTCCAGCACACGTCGCACTGGAAAACGAACACAGCAGCAGAAAAGATGCCAAGCAGATCCAATACCTTCGGAGAGGGTGCACGTCGAGCGATTCCATGATGGAAAGCGAGCCATTTTTGCCAACTTCAGGCACACTAAAAGCGGCCAAAGATGACAGAACGCCCATTAATGCAAATCCGCAATTTCCATCAAAAATCTACTCCGCACATACCTTTGCCACAATTTTTTGCAGCCCAATCCCGATTTTTGAGCAACCACTGGGGGGGCCAATTTGCTAGGAAATTCAAAGCTGAAAATCGCTACCCCCGCCACCTACAGGGCGACGAAATTTGAAGCCCTGCAGGCCTCGCCTCATCGCCCGTGCCCAACACTGAAAGATCGCCCACAGGGACACCATGAACCCTCAGCTTTGACGAAAACCCAACCGGACCGAGGCTGGATAGCAATCGATTCCCAATCATCAAGTTGGGAACGCTATCATCAGGTTGGAGAGCCAGAACTCGTCAAACCTAGGGGCACCCATGTTTAGGCCATGCAATGCAATCGGCTTCTTGCTCGCGACCGCATGCTATCTGCTGACGACCAGCTCCTCTTATTCGCAACGGTCGTTGCAGGAAACATTCGAGACCCTGGTTGAGGAAGCGGCCGAACGCGACTTCAGCGGCATGGTCCTCGCCCAGCACAAGGGCGAGATCATCGCGGCGGCAGGAATCGGATATGCAGATCCAATTTCTAGGACAGCGATTGACTCGCGTACGCTCTTTGAAATTGGATCAATCACCAAACCAATCACATCGCTCGCGCTGGTCATCCTTGAACGGCAAGGCAAGTTATCGCTCGAAGATTCAATCGCGGACCACTTGCCAAGTGTTCCCGCCAATTGCCGCGGAATCACGATCAAACACCTGATGCAACACACGTCAGGGATCCCTGGGACAAACTACGGCCCGACCTCAAAGGATATTTCCGTCGTAACGAAGGCTTACTTGAAAGGCGGACCAAAGAAGAAACCTGGATCGCACTTCGAATACTGGAATCAGGGCTACGCCTTGCTTGCCGCGATCATCGCCGAGGTTAATGAAACCACTTACCCTGAGGCGATCGATAAACTCGTTTTTCGCCCCGCCAAGATGAAAGCGTCGTGCTTCACTGGTGATCGCTCACCCAACGGTTTAGTTGTCTCGGTGGGGCAATCAACTCGAGGCCCTAGTCGTTCAGCCTTGGAACATCCTTATGGGAACTTCTATGGCTTGCAGTACCAAGGCATGGGCGGCGTTGTCACGAACGCCGATGACCTGCTCTCTTTCGTCAACGCTCTCAGCAAATCAAAGGCGAGCCTCGACAAAATCCTGCAACCTGGCCCAGACAGCGACTACGGGCTTGGATGGTGGATCAAGGAAATCAACGAGACGGACCGACGCATCTTTCATACGGGCTCCGTTCGCGGCTTCCTTTCGGCAATTTCATGGTATCCCGAAAGAGAAAGTTCATTCATCGTGCTGGCAAACACAGATGATCGAAAAGGCTTCTTTCAAGTTGAATCGAGTTGCCGGAAAGCATTTGAAGCGATGGTCATCCCTTTGCCGAAAGATCAGCAGTTCGAAGATCGGCTCACCGCGAAATTGGTCGGTCAATACGTGCTAGGAAACCGTGTCGTGACGATCTCAAAGCTGGGTGACGGGCTTGAGATGATCATTGATTGGGGAGGTGTAAAGACGTTTGGCAAACTGGCAAAGTCAGACTCCACCGATCGCCTTATTTTTCTGGATGGTTCGGGAGACGACGTCTTCATTTCCATTGACAAAAGCACTGGTAAGCAAGTTACCTCACTGATCATCCTGGACCAGCTCTACGTTAGGCGATAGTCTCCGCCGTAATCGATTCATCACGAAGTGCTTCAAGTCCACCATACCGATGAAAGTCTGTCTACGGAACGCAATAGACAACGACCAACCAAGCATTTGGAGACGTCGCTTAGATGGTGGCTAGTGATCCTGGAACGCAAAGTCGATCGCTACAGTCAGGACATTGCTTTTCGACAGATCACCGATGAGCGGGATCATTGCGGGGTTAAGGCTGCCCACTGATTCGAATACATTGATGACCAATTCACTCCACCCTCGAAGAGTTACCAAAATGCTTCCCGAGTCAGACGCCTGGAAGAACCTGCAAAGCCACTACGCCGAAATCAAGGATCGGCATCTTCGAGATCTCTTTGCTGAAGACGCTGACCGTGGAAGTCGGCTTACGATCGATGCCGAGGGCATTTACTTGGATTACTCCAAGAATCGCGTCACCGGCGAAACAATGAAATTGCTTGTCGCCTTGGCTCGGCAAGCCAAACTCGAAGAACGTATTGCCGCGATGTTTGGTGGCGAACGGATCAATATCACCGAAGACCGAGCCGTGCTTCATACGGCACTCAGGGCTCCCCGCGATGCCGAGGTGCTCTTTGACGGCAAGAATGTCGTTCCTGATGTTCACGAAGTGCTCGATCGCATGTCTGCCTTCTCAAACGCCATTCGAAACGGAGTTTGGAAGGGCTACTCTGGTAAGCGAATCAAGAACATCGTGAACATCGGTATTGGCGGCAGCGACCTCGGCCCAGTGATGGCCTACGAGGCCCTCCGCCACTATTCGGATCGAGACATTCACGTCGAATTCGTTTCCAACGTCGACGCGACTGATTTTGCTGAATCGACACAGGGTCTCGACGCCGAGGAAACCCTCTTCATCGTCGCCTCCAAGACTTTCACCACACAAGAGACCATGACAAACGCCAGTACGGCCAGGGATTGGCTGTTGGCGAAACTTGGTGCTGATGAGTCGGCTGTTGCCAAACACTTTGTTGCCGTTTCGACAAACGCTGAGGAAGTCGCGAAGTTTGGAATCGACACAAAGAACATGTTCGGCTTTTGGGATTGGGTTGGCGGTCGCTACTCCATGGATTCGGCAATTGGACTGTCGACCATGATCGCACTAGGCCCAGATCAATTCAAAGAAATGCTGGAGGGCTTCCATGCAATGGACACCCACTACAGAACGGCGCCACTTGACGAGAACATTCCGGTTGTGATGGGCCTGCTAGGGCTTTGGTACGTTAACTTTTTTGGTGCCCAGACCCAGGCGGTGCTTCCTTACGATCAGTACCTACATCGGTTCGCGGCTTACCTGCAGCAGCTTACGATGGAATCCAACGGCAAGTATGTGACGCTTGATGGCCAAACGGTCGGCTATGACACAGGTTCTATTTACTGGGGTGAACCCGGCACCAACGGACAACACAGTTTCTACCAGCTCATTCATCAAGGCACTCATTTAATCCCGTGTGACTTCATTGCCTTCAGTCAATCACTCAATCCCTTAGGCGATCATCACGACAAGCTGATGGCCAACGTGTTCGCTCAAGGTGAGGCGCTTGCATTTGGAAAGACCGCTGAGCAAGTACAAGCTGAGGGCACAACTGGCGATCTGGTTCAGCATCGGGTGTTCGAGGGAAACCGCCCCAGCAATACGCTGCTGATTGAAAAACTGACGCCGCGAGTGCTTGGGTCTTTGGTAGCGCTTTACGAGCACATCGTCTACACCCAAGGGGTGATCTGGAATGTCAATCCATTCGATCAGTGGGGAGTTGAACTTGGCAAACAACTAGCCAAAGCCATCATTCCCGAATTGACCAGCGATGACAGCCTTGCCCACGACAGCAGCACCAACACTTTGATCCAACGATACCGAGCTCAAAGGTCAGGCTAAGCACAATCGCTTGATCAAGCCCATCGGATCTACTCGCTCAATAGATTCTCAGATGACTCGGTTGGCCAGTCACCCGACAGTGTCATCGATCGCACCTTCGTCTTGGTTAGATGGTTGAGGTACAAGCGAAGGTATCGATCGCTTTTTGTCGGAATCTTCGCAATCGCTGAACCATTGATTTCCACGCGAATGGAATCTTTCATTCCGAAAAGCCTGACCTGGTTCCAGTCGCCGACCTTGATGACGTCGGAATCACCGGCTTCCACACGCCATTCGTTCGGCATGACGCGAAAGAGCTCCTTCTTCTCGGGTACACGAGTGACCATGCTCCGATCGGCAACTTTCACACCATTGTCGTTACCCATTCTAAGGACCGCATCTCCGACGCCAAATTGCACGTTCGTCGGAGCGTCTTGATGGAGCATTTCAAACTCGAGCGTTTCACCTTCGAAAATCGGTTTCGGAGTCGTCATAACATAAACACCTCGAAAGCCCTCAACTTCCGAAGGTATCCCAAGACTCAGAACTCCGTTTGAATCAAGGTTCGCAAACGGTGCAGCAGCTCGGAAGAGTTCGCGAGTATCCTTGGCGGGTAACTCAGGATCTTTAATGGCGCCAGCGTACGGCGGTTTCCATCCCGGAAGAAATGGTTCAATAAGGTCGATTTTGCTTGCACCCTCGTTACCTCTAGACAAGTTGAACGACTCAACTTGTGCAATCTCGCGTCCATAGGTCGAGATCGCTGCGAAACATGACTCGGCCTTCAAGGGCACCGTACCCAAAACGTTATCATCCAGTGATACCGTCAGCTCATCACCGCGCCTTTCCATTGTCCAAACATGAGGTCCGGCGGGTGAAAAACCTTTCAGTGGCAGCTTACACTGGCTCCTTGGACTACCGAGCGAAACAATAGCGTTCTCGCGATCCCTAGAAATACTTACATTGATCCCTCCGACGGTAAGAGATGGATGCCCCAACCGCAGATCTCGGAATCCCAAGGAGAGTCTGAAGTCGCCAGTCAAAGGACGACGAAGGAACGTTCGATTCGTGTAGTCACCACCTACAAAAACCCAACGATCACCCACTTTCTTAATATTTGTCTTTCCGATCAGCGTGGAAGCGTTACCGATGGTTTGAGCGAAACACGACGGCAACGATGATTCGCCAGGTTGACTTGCTTCACCCCAACCCAGACGTCCCACCAGGTTGCTTGCAACGGCCTGCAGAGCCGCCGTATCGGTTTTCTTGGCATGGATGGCGGCAGACCGCAGCAGCTTGGTTTTATCGATCGAACCGCCGCTTTGTTCGAGAAACCTGGCGACTAAGGCAAGGCTATGGATAGGGTATCGCTTTTGGTACTTTTCCTTGGAGGGCATTTTTTCTGCAGGTGTTTCAAACCATTTAACCGCAGCCTCCAGCGATTGCTGTGCAGCACTCATGTCATTCTGCTCTAACGCTACCAGCCCCAGAACGGAACTAATTTCCAACTGGTAGACATCACTCTCGAAGGATGAATCTGACGCCGAAGCGGAATCTTTGCTGGTAGCAAAACTCGTAAGTAGCTCTTTGAATTCGTCCACACGACCAGCTTGTTTGGCTGCTCGCATTCCGGATGCGAAGAGCGTGTCCACCCTGGGATCATCAAGAAGAGTTTCCGTGGCAAGCCCTTGCTCCAAAGGGTCACTCTTCGCTTCTTCGAACAGAGATCCTGAATCATCTGAAGCGTTATCGTTGGGAAGGATCCAGGCAAAGATCAAGTCATTGGGATCCTGTCTAACGATGTTCTTCCACGTGTCGAAAGGGTCTGGCACGTCATCGGAACCAAGCAAATCAATCACTCGATGCAATGAACCTCGCCGAGTTACACTGGCACTCTGTATTGCGTCATTGAGCTTAGTATTTGCACTAGCCCATTGAATTCGGCCGGCATCCAGTGACCGGTTAAGTAGTGCGACTTCCATGCGTTCGATCGTTTGTTTGGTGAAGTCACCTTGGATCGCCCTGCACCGTTCTTCCACCAACCGAGAAAGCGATTCTCTAAGTGAATCAATCGACTCATCAGAGACGGCCGACGAGTCAATCGCACGATTGATCAACCACATCGATGCGTGCAGACAATCCGCTTGTCCCGCCGCCGCCGTCTTCTTGAACGTTAAGCTCAAGGTCTTTGCAAAGGATGAGTCGATTGCATTCCTGGTCGCCGATGCAATCAACGCATCGTAAACCAAGTTTCGATCTTCCAACCCAAAACCACCGGCGGCTGAGTTCGCCGCCAGTTGATCAGACAGTCGTTCCAGCGCAGACGCTCGTTGTTTTTCTGAATCGGCTGCGACCAGCCCCAAACAAATGCCTGGCAGTGTCTTGGCGCGTGTTTCCAGACGTTTTTGCAACTCATCCATTTGACCAGAGGCCTCGGCCGCTTTAACGAGAGACAGATAGAGCGACACCGATGTCGGTTCAAAATCATCCCGCAGGCCGTAGTACTCATCAGCATCGAACCGGGCGTACTCAAGGGCTTTCTCCGGCCGTTCCATTGGAAGGAATGCCTCGATAAGCACATCGAAAACAAAGGCATCAGGAGCTGTATCTGGTGCTTTATCAATCAGGCGTTGCAAGCGATTCGCTAATCCAATCCTCGTCTGAATCGTATGTTGCAACGTCTGGGAGGATGTGGACGTGATCGTTCGACCCGGCAAGAACAAAGACCCGGACGATCGATTGACAGCGACTCCCGAAACATTCGGCTCACCGTTTTTGAAGGCCTCGATGACAGCCCGTTTGGCGACATCGAATTCCTTTGAGTCGGCCGCTTTTACGGCAAAATCCAATAGTTTTTCGATCGTTGGAAATGTGCGAGGTTGGCTGGACTTGCCCTCGCCGGATGCACCTTTCAGATTCGCGAGCATGCGATCGAGCAACTGTTCAAAACCAGCCCCACCAGAATCAACGATCGACTGCCAACTTACAACTCTTTGGCGGACTTCATCCGACAGATCTCGCATCGCCACATTCGTGAGAGAGTCAAACGACCCCCGCAACTTCGCAGTCGGACCGTCGGATTCTTTTAGCTTAGAGCTTGAAGCCCTTTGGGCTGACCTTGCCAGCCCGTAGCCAAAGAGATCAATCAAGCCAATCCATGCTTCTTTTGGTTCTGGACTGACTTCAGCCAGCTGTACAAGCATGTCAGAGAAACCAATACTCTCATTTAAAGAGTCTGGAGCGACATCCTCGTTCGAACCAACTTCGACACCCGTAACGGCTTTAGAAAACTCTCTCAAACCGACTTGCCAAAGCCCAGCAACTTGTGCTTTCGATCTCTCTTTGCCCGAAGAAGCCTCAACCCATTCCATCAGCTTCAGAGCACCCTGCTCTTCCTCCAAAACGGCATCGACCGCCATCGTCACAAGGTTCGCCTGTGAATAGTTGGTAAAATCAAACTCGCGAAGAGCTGTTTGACCTTCGCAACCAGACTCAACCCACCTTTTGAGCCAGGCTAACGCGCTACTCTGGCTCACTTTTCCAAAGGCACTATCCCAACGCTGTTGCCATTCCTCACGACTCTTAACGATATGCTCTCCACTTCCGTATCTCCGAAGTCCAGTGAATTGATCCTCGAGATCCAAAACCTGATCGAGCAGGTGCAGCGATTCAAACGGCGCATCCGCATCAAGAAATCTCTGACTGAGAACCAAACAGGTCTGAATGAAGTTTTGGGATTCGTATTGATAATTTGAGACAATCCGGTCTGGCGTAGTAAGCCCCTTTGAGGCCTTGGTGAGTAAGGCAACCGCCTCCGATTTCTTACCCAAACGTGTAAGCAGTTTCGTGAGAACATGCTGATGTGAGGATCGAAAACGCCGCCCAGTTCCTGTTGATGTTTGCCCCACAAGAACACGATAAAGGTCAACTGCCAAATCAGCATCGTCGTCGTCAACGGCCACCATCGCAGCAACCTGCGCAAGTACAGTTTCACTAAAACCTTCACCCTTTGTGGAAATTACCTCCGTGATGATTTCCTTCGCGTTATCTCTTTTCTCAAGATCCTGCCAACCGACGACGGCACCAACGAGACGCGAACGTAGCGTTGGCCTGGACTGAATCTGTTCATCGACGACCACCGAGAGTTGCTTTGCGAATTCTGGCTGTTGCTTGAGCAGTTCGCTTAGCTTTGCAATGGGTCCGATTCGCCGTCCATCGCTATACATTCGATTCGTGCTATTGAACAACCATGCCCCACGATTGTAAGAGTCATCAGAACCCATCAACTCCATGATTCGGTCGCAGTAGAGGTCAACCTCTGCCGAATCTCTCGTGTTCATCGACACGATCATCGACCCGATTGCCTTTGGAGAACCTTCGCGAATGAGCTTTGTCCCAAACTCCTTCACTTTGGCTTCGATCTCTTCTTGCCCTCGATACCGATACTTTGCGTTCTGCATGAATGACTCGACAAATTGAATCTCCGAGGCAACCTTGGGGTCCATTTCAAGTAGTAGATCAAGCACCGAACCGGGCTTATCAATCTGGTAGGCAATATTCCTCAGCCGTGACCCCGCGTTTCTCGCACCTCGCGGATCCATTTGAATGGCCTTCAAGTAGCTGACCGCCGCGGCGTTGTTCTTGCCCGCGGATGCCAACGCTTCGGCCTCCTTCAAAAGGGCCTTGGGACTGTTGGACTTCGTTTCAGTCGTTCCATCAAGAACGTTCTCTGCTTCAGCTTGCTTCCCAGCAGCCCGGTAAAGCTGACTCAATTGCAGCTTTGCAGTAAGGCTTGCGTTTGGTGACTTAGCGACTCTCTCGGCTTTAGCGATGACCGCATCAAGACGCCCGACTTTACGAAGCTTCTCGACGGCCTGTCGTCGATAGTAATCTTGGTTGTAGCGTTCGAATTCGACCTTCTTCAAAGCCTTGAACGCTACTTCGGCGGCAGCCTCCGAGTCGCCCGCCTCGACGAAGGCGTCGGCCAAACTCATCAAGTCTTGAAATGACTGATTTCCTTTTCGATTCAGGCGTCGAAGGACGGCGGCCGAAAGATCGTTCATCTCGAGGCCTCGCATCGACGAAGCCAGCTGCATCTGAGTAGCCGTCGGCAAACGCATACCAAAGAGCCTTCCGGCGGCTTCTTTTGCTCGCTCGGTTTGCCCAAGCTGCATTGCTAAGTTCAGAGTGGCTAATTCTCGAATCGAAAGCGCTGATCGATCGAGCGGCTGGATCTGCTCCAGGTATTGCATTGCTAGATCAGGCTTTTTTGACTCCGCCGCCATCCGAGCAGCCTCCAGACGAACCGAGTCCTCATTGGTCTCTTTCGCCAACGCAGTTATTTGGTCCAACGCCGTTGGCAGATCCCCGTTCCACCAATGCCCAAACACCCTCAGTAGAGTCCGCGTCCGAAGTTCATGTTTCCCACCGGCGGTTTCCG
>JBCCKZ010000115.1:0-11445 GCA_039027135.1 Planctomycetota bacterium | reverse complement strand
TTTTTCTTTTCGTCAGGAACAATGTACAGCGGTTCAAAATCCGCCTCGGTGTTGACTCCCAGATAGGCCCAAGGCTCCGCCTAGTACTTCTCGGGAACATCTTTTTTTCCGGCGGGTAGGTCACGCACGTGTCCAATACTCGCCTCGACCTGGTAGCCGCTGCCAAGGTACTTGGAAATCGTTCGTGCTTTGGCGGGCGATTCGACAATGACCAGTCGTTTGCCGGAACTTGCCATGAGTGGGACACGGAAAAGCGAGGATGAAATTGAATCGGTCGACTCCATGATGAGCGGAAATGGTCGGTAGGCGTCAAGGGGACCGCGATCGGAAATTTTTCGCGGGCCGATTCAATCCGGCTTGACCCTCTATTTTCATCGGGCGTACTCTCTTACACCCCAAACCGGTACAACCACTGAGAAACCGGTCCAAAAAACACATTCACCCACTTAATGGCTCGCCTGATAAATGAGCAGCAGCCCCTTCGAACTATTTCGTCGCAATCTCAAGCCGATGATGGCGGTGCTTACCTTCCTGGCACTACTTTCATTCGTCGTTTTGCCGGCGGTTCAGACCTACATGCAGCGCAACCCCAACCTGGGTAGTTCCAACCCAACGGTTGCCTCTTTTGGATCAACCGAGCTGAAGGCAGCTCAAGTTGAGTACTTCACCCGTATGCACAATTTGACTGTGCAGGCGTTGGTTCGCATGGCGCAAACCACACTCGATCGAGGCGGGCAGCCGCAGACGCCAGGCTTTCGGACGGATCCCCGTTCTGGGCAGATCCTGGAACTTGGTTTCAACGATAGACCCAGCCCCGAGGGCACAATCCGCACGATTCTGTTTGCTGATCAGGCCAGAGCGAGCGGCTTCGATTTGGATGAAACGGCCATTTCGACATGGCTAGAACGCTTCACCAATCAGGAATTGTCCGATTCAGAGATCATGGGGACGCTCTCCCAAGCAACAAACGGGCAGATGGGCCGTGCCCAGTTCTACGAGCAAATTCGTAGCCATCTCTTGGCCAACGCATTCCTGGGCCGCGCCACAGCGTCGGTCGCTCGAGGCCAAGACATCTACATGACGCCAGTCGAACAATGGGAATCATTCCTGAAACTCAACCAATCGGCAACGCTTGATGCCTACGGAGTCCTTGTGAACGACTACGTGAGCGAGGTAGACGCTAATTTCGGCGACGCGGAAGTTCGGGCGACCTACGACGAGGGCAAAGAAAGTCTTCCGGATGAAAACTCATCCGACCCGGCATTCTACAAGCCTGCTGCCGCTAAATTTGAATATTTGGTCGCTGATCTCGAGACGTTTGTTGATGCCGAGCTGGCCAACCTGAGTGACGAGGACATCAAGGCGGAATACGAACGGCGAGTTGCCAACGGACAGTTCCAGGTGGATACGACACCGGCAGCCGATTTGCTTGATCAAATGGATGTCGTGGAACCTGAATCAGCCAACACCTCTGAGCCCGCTGAACCGGCCGAAACGTCGTCAACTGAGGGGACCGGCGAAGATCCGACGGAAAAGACGGACGGGAGCCCAGCACCTGCAGAATCCAAGCAGCTTTCGCCAAAGCAAGCCACCGACGAGCAAGCCACAAACGAGCCAGCCCCCGCTGAAGACAAGCCAAAAGAACCAAAGGAAGAAGATTCTTCTTCCAACTTCAGATCAGAGCGTGCGGTAGTTTTGGTTTCCACCCAAGATGATGAAGCCGGCGAAGAAGGAGACTTGGCAAAGACTGATTCACCGGCTGCCGAGGAAGTTGTCGAAGAAAAGTCCCTGGCACCAGCTCAAGAAGACAAAAAGTCTGAATCACCGGCCAAATCGGAAGAAACCACGGGAGATTCTCCGCCAGCCAAAAAGTCTGAATCCGCCGAGCAGATCAAGGAAGTATCTGATTCCCCCGATGCGACGCCCGAAGAAACTGCCAAGCCGGGGAAGGACGCTAAGTCGGCCGAAATGTCTGGTTCCGATGAGTCATCGGAAGCCCCCGCTGATTCAGATCCTGAGCCCGAGCCGGAACCTGAAGTTCAACCGCTCTCAGAAGTTCGCGAAGACCTCGCTCGCGAGATGGTGCTCCCAGCGGCAACCAGTGCTCGAAATGACTCGGCCCGAAGTGCTTTCAAGGCGATGCGAAAACAAAGCAACCGAATCATGCTCGCCGGTGATAGCGAGGCCGTTGATCCGCTTGACCTCAAAGCGCTTGCTGACGAACTAGGGCTTAAGTACCAGATCACCGAGATGCTTACTCGTTTCGATTTGCCAGAGAACCTGCAACAGTCCTATGAGGTCATCGATGAAAATGCTCGCTTGGGGCTCCCTTTTGACATCCTGATGTTTGGAACACCCACACCCCAGGAACAGTTCCAACCAAAAGCTGAAACCCAGCCCATACAGACTCTCAACCGAGATACCGAAGAAACTTTCGTTGCTTGGAAAACCGAGCAAAAGGATGCGTACATCCCCGAGCTGGATGAGGTCCGAGATGAAGTTCTCGAGTACTTGAAACTGCAAGAAGCTCAGGAGCTGGCGATGGCGGAAGCCGAAAACATCGCGCGGATGGCGGCCGACCAGAATAAATCCTTGGAGGAATTGATTCCCGAGGATCGCCGGGACAATCTTCTCACCGGTTTGGGGCCCGTAACGGCAATCAACATGGTGGGCATGCAGCAGTTTGTAACTGGAAACGTCCGAGAACTCGACGCCGTGGGAACGGATTTCATGAACGCTCTCTTTGCGACACCTGAGGGTGGCTATGGGGTAGCCCCTAATGACCCACGTCGAGTCTTCTATGTGGTTCATCCAACGAGCTTCTCACCCTCGATAGACGACCTACGCGAACAATTCAAACAACCGATCGGCCGTCTGATGGCCCGTGTTCCCGGCTTTGATCTGCGAGGGATTATGAACGATTACTACGAATCGGTCACCGACTCGGCGGGTTTCGAAGAGAACCTTGACCAGTAAACGTAAGACACCATGACCTCGCCGAAAGGCAACGATGTCTCGCTTTTCGCAAGAGTTCTGACGTCTGTGTTTTGGAAACGTAGCGGTGCGGGCTAGGCATTTTTGGTCAGCACCTGAGTTTTCCGTCCTCACGTACGGCATTGTGCTCTTGGATTGGCTGACACCATTCGGCACCGAAGCTGCCGGAAAATGACGTTGACCACACCGAATTGGCATTGGCAATCAAGAGCTACTCCACCCTAGGAAGGGTGGAGTAGCGTTTCGGACTTGTGCTGATACCATCGGCCGCTCGGAGTCGCGATTCTCTCCGTGGGTTAATTCCGCTATCATCCCCGCATGAAAGTAAAGGAAAATAGGGAAATCAAGGAGAGAGAAGACTCCTTTGACGACATCGAGCTCTCGCCGGTCATGCGACGGGCGCTCAAGCGGGCTGGTTTTCAAAAGCCCTCACCCATTCAAGCCGCCGTTATCCCCGAAGCCCTTGAAGGCTTTGATCTTATCGGTCAGGCCCGAACCGGTACCGGTAAAACGGCAGCGTTTAGTATCCCCATTCTCGAGCAACTCGACTCGCTCGAAACCACTCGAGATCCACAGGCGATCGTGATCGTCCCCACACGCGAGTTGGCCGACCAAGTGGGAACCGAAGCTCGACGCTTGGCTTGGGGCGTCGAAACCGAGATCGCGGTTCTATCCGGCGGTAAGGACATGCGACGCCAGACCAGACAGCTTGAAAACGGCGTTCAGATCGCGGTTGGGACTCCCGGTCGTATGCACGATCACATCCAAAGAGGAACATTGAGGACGGATTCTGTCTGGTGTGTCGTACTCGATGAAGCCGATCGAATGCTGGATATCGGTTTCCGACCTCAAATCGAGCGGATCCTTCGAAAGTGTCCACGCGATCGACAAACGCTACTACTCTCGGCAACGTTGCCGCCAACGGTCCAGCGGCTTGCCAAATCTTACATGCGAGACCCGATCGTCATTGACTGCACCGGCAATGACATGTCGGTTGAAACCATCGAGCAGCACTATTTCACCGTGGCTCAGAACCGCAAGAGTGATTTGCTCGACCGCCTGATTGCCCGCGAAGACCCGGAACAAGCCATCGTTTTTTGCCGAACAAAGCGTGGCACTGATCGGCTGTATCGGCAGCTGAAACATCAATTCGAAAATGTTGGCTCGATGCATGGCGACATGCGTCAAACGGAACGCGATCGCGTCCTACAGAAACTTCGAGACGGCAAGCTTAAAGTCTTGGTCGCTACGGATGTGGTAGGTCGAGGAATCGACATCAGCACGATTTCACACATCATCAACTACGACGTCCCGATGGACTGCGACGACTACGTGCATCGCGTCGGCCGGACCGGACGGATGGGGCGAGACGGCGTGGCGTACACTTTCATTGTTCCCGGCGAAGGCGAGTTTTTGACCAACATTGAGCGTCGGATCAACAAGGAGCTCATGCGAGACGAGATGGCGGACTTTGAGGCCGTTCCTCCGAAAGAGCCCATCGCTGCCGGGCCCGAAGCTCCTACCATGAAGGCGAAGCTCAACCCCATGAATCGCCGCCGCACACGTCGCGGTCGCTGAATCGCCATCCGGCTGGCATAACCGGCACAACACAATCCGGGAACTTTCGCAGCCGTCCGACCATCCAACCGGACAACCGCTTGAAAAACGCGTCGAATTACTATGGGTGGCTTCTCCACCCCTGACGCGTCATACCTCCAGCCATGCGAACAGAGAAACGGATGCCGATTGCCTCCTTCATTCGAGGTGAAAAGTTGCGAAAGCTCCGCCAATCAAGGTCGCGCCGCCAGCTTCGCCGCTTCGTGGGCATCGATCGTCTGGAGGACCGCCGACTACTCGCCGCCAATGTCGCACCCGAATTCACCGCCACCGACATCCCATCGGTCTTGGAAGAGTCCGGGCCAGCTCTGATTTCCAACTTCGCGACATTCGACCCGGGATCGGCCGACGAGTCCGATCAGAACGTCGCCGAATATCTAGTCGATGCCGTTTCAAATACCGAGCTCTTCGATGGGCTGCCAACGGTCGACACCTCGGGGAATCTGCGATACACGCCTGCCCCCGATGCATTCGGCACGGCAACTTTCGAACTGCGGGTTCGCGACGACGGTGGCACTGAGGATGGCGGAGTTGATCTATCAGCTGCCCAAACATTCACGATTGAAGTGATCCCGGTTAACGACGCGCCTACCTTTGACCTCTTAACCGATCTGAGCGCTAACGAAGATGGCTTTCTTTCCATCACCAATGTCGCATCAAACTTTTCGCCGGGACCTTCTGGTGAAGACGGCCGGGGGACGGCAGTTCAGATGCTGCACCAGGAGGGCACCAGCGGAACCGACGATCCGCTTTCACAAGATAAGAACAGTCCGACCAACCTGGGTACGCTTGCTATCGGATCCAATCTGGTTCAAGGATTCGTTAACCAATCTCAAAATACCGGCGACGTCGACGTTTTCACATTCACCGTGCCCGAAGGAACACTCCTCGATGAATTAACGGTCGAGGACTATGCGTACCCCGTGCCACCGGGTGGCAATGAAGCCAATGCATTCTTGGCCATCAATGACGCAGCAACGTTTCCCTACACGGTCAATGAGCTCAGTTTCAGCAATCCTGCATTTGATCCCTCCGACTTTCTCGGAGGATCGGTTTTTGGTTTAGCTGATATCGTGTCTTCAGGAGGCACTAACTTTCTGCCTCGCGTTGGTACGGTGACTGGACGTGGCTTCACTGGCCCTTTGGGACCGGGAGTGTACACCGTTCATGTCCAACAAACGGGTCCCGCCAATACTTACACGCTCAACTTTGGCGTTCGTGACGCGGGCGGCCAAGTTCTCGATCGATACGATCTCGAAATCGTTTCCGGTGGTGAGTTATTCGAAAGCACACCTTCAGTCGATAACTCCGGCACACTTTCCGGATCATTAGTCGACGATGCCTTCGGACAGGCTATCGTTCGAGTGAGCGCTATGGATACGGGAGACACCTCCAATGGGGGCGACAATTCATCGGTACCGCTCACCGCGACGATCACCGTCAACCCAGTCAACGACCGTCCGTCCTTTGAAGCCGAGAACCCACCTTCGGTGTCGGAGAACTCGAGCTTTCAAAGTTTGGATTTCGCGACGTTTGATCCAGGTGCATCCAACGAATCCGGCCAAAGCGTGCTTCAGTACGAAGTGTTAACGGTCACCAACCCATCGCTATTCGCGGTCCAGCCAAGCATCGATAGCAATGGTCGCTTGTCGTACCAACCCATGCCAGGTCAAACCGGCACGTCTCTGTTCACGGTGCGAGTTCAAGATGATGGCGGGACGGACAATGGTGGTCGAGATACTTCGAACCCCAGTACCTTCACGATCGAGGTGACCGAAGCGTTAGCATTGGATTTTGGTGATGCCGGATCGAGTTATGAAGCCGCCGATCCAGCACGCCACTTGGTCGATAGCCAAGATGTCTTGCTGGGAATCAATAACACCATTGATGACGGTCCCATCGAACCAAACGCAATTGATGAAGGAGATGATGGGGTTAACTTTTGGGCGCCACTTCTGATCGACACGCTTGGTGGATCATCAACTCTTACGAGCGTGATCATCCAGGCACCCAATGGTGGCCAATTGGACGCTTGGATTGACTTCGATGGAAATGGAGTATTCAGCGATGGTGAGAGGATCGCCAACAGTCAAACGATGACTAGCGGTGCCAATCTCCTTCGATTTAACGTCCCTTCATCTGCGACAAGTGGCTCCTCCTGGGCGCGTTTTCGAATCAGCCCAACGGGAGGCCTATCGCCGAATGGCGTCCTTGCCGACGGTAGCATCCCCACCGGCGAGGTAGAAGATTACCAAGTCACGCTGAGCGAAATCGACGGTCCAGAAGGCCTGGTCGTTCGTTCAGACGTCGAGACGACTCTGACCCAACGCGGATCAACACTCTCGCTAGGAAATCCACTGGATAGTTCGGACACCGACCCGGCATTCCAAATCGATGCATCGGAGCTGCAGGCCATCGATGTTCAAACCAACGGTGTTTCTCTCATCGTTGACCTCGACGGCAACTTGGATTTTCTACCCGATACGACCGTCGGTGCTTCGGGTTCGGGCATCGTGGTTCGTTCACCTCAGACCATGATCGATTTGGTCGACGAGTATCCGATCACGCTGGTTGGCACTTTTGATCTGACATTCGAGACTCCCAATCTTGAAAGTGTCGTCTTTGGCCCCAATCTGATAAGCAGTGAAGCCTTGCGCATTTCGGGACTTCAAGCGAGTCAGATCGATTTCACGCAGCCAGACGCTTGGCGTGTTTCACCGCCTGAGCAAATCAATGGTGCAATCTTCACTCGCCTTTCCTTGGTTGACACTTCCCAGGGTGGCGGCAGCCTTCTCATCAACAATGACACACCATGGCACAACATTGTTTGGCCGCTCAATGTGAACGCCAACGGTGATGTGAGTTCGCTTGATGCACTGTTGGTCATCAACGAACTCACTGGCGTCACCCGCCACGATCCTGAAACGCGAGATCTCTTCGATCTAGCTGAAAATCCAGGACTCTTCGGTGGCGCATACTACGATGTCAACGCGGATGGAAAAGTGTCGCCGCTTGATGCACTTTTGATCATCAATCATCTAATCTCTCAATTTGCTGCGGATGGCGAGATGATCGATGAGCCCGCCTCGTCGCCTTGGACATCAAGTGCGATTGATGAAGTTTGGTCAAGCAGAAATGACAACGAAGAAGACTGGCTCGGGGAGCTTTTCTAGAGAATGTGAAGCTGGGTAGGTTTTGCCGGCAGATCCGGTTCTGCTTGCTAGCGCGGTCATGGCAGGTCGATGGAACTTAACGCTTCTGCGTTATCCACCGGTCATTCCGCTAGCGACGATCATGACGAACACCCAAGACTTTTCCGCCTCTGTGGCAACTGCCCCTGGACTTCCAACCGCGGGCAAAAGCAAACGACGGCGGAGAATTCTGCTCGCGTTTTTTGTGACCAGTTTCATGACAACACCTTGGAGTGCGACTCCTTCGTCTGCGGAAGCACCGCCATCCACCGGCTGGGAAGCCATTCATCGAAAGATGCAGAGCCTCTTGGGTGTCAAGAAGAAGCATCATTCAAGTTGCGATGGCGCCTGTGATTCGCTTGGAGAAACCTGGATCTCTCAGCCTCCTGCTGGCATGCCAATGATTCAAGCTCAGCCGCTTCCACCGAGGCTTCCTGTCGTTTCTCCCGTGCAGGAGCCACCGAGAAGTTACAAGATGGATCAGACCGTTCTACCTGACTCGAGTGACGCCGGTCCTCGATCTCTTGAAATGAGCGAAACCCCACCGGGTCCTCCGCCTACTCCGGACCCAATTCCATTCGAGCCTCCGGCATTGGAAGCGGAACCGAACATCGTCGAGCCACAGGCCGAGGAAATGGAAGTCAAACCATTCGACGAGATTCAATCATCCGAAGCGCGAAGTCTCAACGATTCATCTGATGACTTCGAAGCCCGCGATTCCTCGCGTCGCCCCCCCACGCCTAGCACGGCACCGCTAGAGCCAAGCCCTGATCCAGTCGACCCGTTGGACCTAGACTCCACGCCTGAGCCGACACCACCAATCGAAGTACCTCCTCAGGTTCAAGCACCAACAGAAGTTCTCGCTCCCGCGGAGGCTCCGGCTCAGACTGAGATTCCTGTTCAACCTGAGTTTGAAGCTCCCACGGAAACCGAGATGCAAGCTCCCGAGCCGGTTGACCCGCTGGAAGCATTCCTTGCCGAGCCCCCTGCCAATTCCAAACCTACCGAGTTGAGCCCGCTCGAAGTGAATCCTGGTGAACCCGCCGAAGCACTGCCCGCGCCATCTGAGCCGATGCCGTCAATCTTTGGTGACTCCGATGCCATCGATCCCTTTGCAACGGACCCCATGCCTGAAGCACTCGAAGCTGCTCCCACAACGGACTCCAATGCGGATCTCTTTTCGGATCCGCCAGACGTGCCGAACGAGGACGCTCCCTTGTTTGCGGATCCCATGCCCACGCCTGATCCCCAACCCGACGCCAGTTTCGACGATCCGTTTGGCGATGCGTTCAATCAACCTGGGCCGAATGATCCTGTAGAGCCGGATCCGGCGCAGGCCCCGGCGATTCCGCAGCCGATGATGCCATCGGACACCGACGACCTCGATGAACTCTTTGGAACGCCAACCGAGCAGGCTAAAGAGCAGGCCAATCCATCGGATATTCAGACAGATCTGGACTCGCTCTTCAATGACATACCCGGAGCCGACGCGTTGGAACCTCCAAAGGACAAGAAGAGTAACGACGACTTGCTTGACTCTCTCTTTAACAACATCCCCAGACGGTTCAACGAACAAGCAAGGTCAATGCCAGTCAATGGGATGAGGATGACAGCGCCCGTGATCAAACCGATTGCGAGAAACCAAAGCAAGAGCTCAAAATCAATCCGTCAGGCGACGCACTACAAGGCCAAACCGCAGATGGCGTCTGATCAGGATCAATGGTCGGCGCGTCCTAGCAATCGCTGATAAAGAGAACGATAACTCGAAACCATCCTTGGGACGGTAAAGTTATTCGCAACCGTTTGCCGGTTGCGACGACCAAGGCGTTGTCGCAAGCCAGAGTCTTCCAGGATGGCGTTCCACTTGTTCGACAAAGCGTCGACATCGCCGACGGGGAAAACCTGCTCAGTATCGTTTCCAAGCAGTTCTAGCGATCCTTCGACATCGCTGGACAGAACCGCGAGCCCCAAGGACATCGCTTCCATGATGACATTCGGCATTCCCTCATAGCGGCTTGGCAAAACCACCATGTCACAGCTTTTCATGATGGACATCACGTCGGATTGCCAGGGTAGCCGATGAATTAAGTTCTGTTGCCAACGATCGTTGAGCATGGCGATCTGTCGATCGACTTCGCCTTCTAACGGCCCTTCGCCAACAAGAAGCAACCTCTGCTCTTTTCTTGGTAGCCGAGACTCGACCGCCTTGAGCAGATCATCGATCGCTTTCTGAGGATGCATTCGACCAACAAACAGACTGATGATTGAATCAGGGGGCCAGCCAATTGATTTCGGATCCCAAGACTTCTCGGCCGGCTGTCCCGATTCTTGCCCGATCGCCTCGGGCAACTCAATCGAATTGTGAATCGTCTCGATGCGACTCGATGGGATGGAGAGGTATTCATTGGTAAACTGCGCCACGGCCGAGCTGACCGCAACGACGGCGTCACATTCACGAAGAGACCGCCCCTCAAGCCAATTCCTCATCCATCGATCTTCGGCGACACGCATTCCACCTACCGAGACTTGAGCCCCGGCGGCTATTGAGAAGCTGGGCACGATCCAGTTAGCGTGATGGAGAAAAGTCTGACATACATCAGTCCGACGCAATGAGCACCAATCGCGAATCAATCGTCGTGACTGGAGAAAGTTACGAAGGCCTGCCAAGTTGGCGCTAGAAACATCAATGCCACTACTTCGCAAACGATCGAGGAGTAAAGTACGACCGGACTGAGTTGGGAATGGCTGAAGTGACAGCACACGCACCTCATCGCCGTGGTCATCCGCTAGACCACAAGCTAAGCGAACCAGATTCTTTTCCGCGCCTCCCACGAACAAACCCGTGATGGCTAGGTCAACTTTCACCCTTCGAGACCGCCGCAACTTGCAAAGAGCTTGAGAGCCTGGACCGAGGCAGCTACATCATGGACCCTCACCACGTGCATTCCCGCCGCAGCAACTGCGAGCGTCACACCAAGAGTCCCGTAGGTTCGATCGGCCTCTTTGTTACCGAGTAACTTGCCGATGAATCCTTTTCGAGAATGCCCAATCAGAATAGGGCGGTCCAGCTCGAGAAAAGCTCTCATGTTTCGCAGGAGTCCAAGATTGTGCTCATGTGTTTTTCCGAATCCGATTCCCGGATCCAAGCAAATACGCTGACTCTCGAGACCCTGTTCAAGGCACCACTCAAGCCTCTTCTTGAGATATTCAAAGATGTCCCTGACGACATCATCGTACCGCGGGTCATCCTGCATGGTTTGCGGTGTACCTCGCATGTGCATCACGCAAACACCGGCGTTCGAGTCTCGAGCGACGTCCACCATGTCCACATCGCCTTCTAGGCCGGTCACGTCGTTGATGATTTCGGCGCCTGCATCCAACGCGGCTCGAGCCACTTCAGCCTTTGACGTATCGATGCTGATCGGGACACTCACCTGTCGTGCGAGCGATTCAGTCACCGGCTTGATTCGGCGGATCTCCTCTGATGCATCGACGGGATCACTGTAGGGACGAGTGCTCTCACCCCCGATGTCGATGATATCCACGCCCTCTGACACCATTCGAAGTCCGGACTCAATAGCAATCCCTGGATCCAGGTTTCGGCCACCATCAGAGAAACTATCCGGTGTGGTGTTGAGGATGC
>JBCCKZ010000114.1:0-11467 GCA_039027135.1 Planctomycetota bacterium | reverse complement strand
TCCGTCTGTACTTGTGCAAAATCGAGCAGCTCCAAGTCTCTGACGGCGACCATCCTTCCAAATCAGCTGCGACGTTCCATCGTATTCGTCGCCATATTGAACAGGTCTACCTCAAGGCCCAAACGATTGAGGAAATTGCCTCGCAATGCGAAGTCACACCGGTCTATCTCTCGAGACTCTTCAATCGCTTTGCCGAATGCGGCGCCTATCAGTACCTGATGCGGTTGAAGATGAACCATGCCGCGGGCCTTCTACTCAATGACTCGATGAAAGTTCGCGAGGTCGCTGAAGAGTTGGGATTCAACGATCCTTTCCAGTTCAGCCGCGCGTTTAAGCGAGTGTACGGAGTACCACCGAAACAACTATTGCTTTCCGCACGCCAAGCCAGCGACGGCAAAACAGATGACGAGGAAGGTTCGGTATGATGTGGCGAATCTAACGCCTCTCTACTGGACTACAATCCATCGATGGATGTCGCTCTTCTCATCACCTTTCTGCTCATCGCTATTGGGTTCTCGTTCTTTTGCAGCATTGCCGAAGCGGTGCTACTTTCGATCACGCCCAGTTTCATCGCTGAACTAAAAGCCAAGTCAGGCGGTAAAACCAATCGCATCGTAAGACTGAAGCAGAATATCGATCGTCCACTATCGGCGATACTTTCTCTCAACACAGTCGCTCACACCGTGGGTGCCGCAGGTGTTGGTGCCCAGGCGACGAAGGTGTTTGAGGGCAAGCACATGGGCATTACCAGTGCAGTCCTGACACTGCTGATTTTGATTTTCAGCGAGATCATTCCAAAAACGCTCGGAGCGATGCACTGGCGAAAACTCGCCAACATCACCGCTCTATCAGTCGATCTTCTGATCATTCCGATGAGCCCACTTGTCTGGTTCAGCGAATTCCTGACCCGAATGCTCTCCAGCGGTGAAAAGGAGAGCATCGTGACTCGGGCTGAGATCCAAGCCATTGCCGAGCTGGGCAGTCAGGAAGGTCTGCTCGACGACACCGAAAGTGGCATCTTAAAGAACGTGCTTCAACTTGATTCAATCAAGGTGGAGGATGTAATGACCCCCCGACCGGTGGTCATCGCTCTGGATCAAGACCAAACGCTTGAAGCCAGCATGGAAGAGATCATCTCAAGCCCAGTTTCTCGTATCGTCTTGTTCCAAGAGCGCCGCGATAACGTGACTGGCTTCGCCTTAAGATCGGACCTATTGCTTGCAGCGGCAAGCGACGAACGACAGTCCGCGATCGCGGAGCACAAACGGGAAATCGTGACCGTTTTTGAATCCGAAAGGATTAAGGATACGCTTGAAAAAATGCTAAAAACCCGGTCGCACATTTCTCTGGTTACGGACCAGTTCGGGGGGATGGAAGGTATCGTCACCATGGAAGATATCATCGAAACAATCCTTGCGATCGAAATCATTGACGAGCAGGACAAGTACGAGGACATGCGGCAAGCTGCTCGCCAGCAATGGTCGGAACGTCTGAAACGCCAAGGAATTACCGTCCCGGAGCCGACTTTGGAAGATAAGACGGATAGTGAAGGCTAGCATTGCAGAATCCGCCTCAACTGAGGTCATGCAAAAATCTGTGTTGATTCAGATTCGATGTTTCGGTCTCTGATGTACGCCATAGGCGGCTTTCCAACGCAATTCACCTCATCTCAGCAAACTTGCAAAATGGCGTCGGTCCCTGCAGACGATGGAGAACGCGGAACCGGTCCTGAGTTCATCGTCACGGCTGATTCGCCCTGCAATTCGCTGTGTGCACTCGACGCTAACCAAGTCTGTCGAGGCTGCTTTAGGTCATTGGACGAGATCGGAAGATGGAGCGGATGCAGTCCCGCTGAAAGGATACAAATCAATCGTTGCGCTTTTGTACGCCGTCAGCTCGCAGGACTTGGGCCAGCGGCCTCACCCGAAGCTGAATCACGCTGAGCCGACACATCGGAAGGTGTTGCAACCGGGTAGAGCTGCTGGAGACGCAACACTTCATCAAGACGGCGGCGAATTAATTTGCCCCAGAGCTTGTAACCTTCATCGTTGAGATGCAATTTGTCATCAACAAATAAGCTCTCTCTTGGTTGACCATCTGGAGTCAAGAAGTGCTCGGAAGTATTGACCGTGTAAGTGTTGTCTGTCGACAACGCGATGCGTCGGAGATGGACGTTAACGTCTTGAATGACTGGCCACACATCATACCTGGCTCGGCTCGGTGTCACCTCAACTAGAACGATGGCTGCCTCCGGCTGATGCTGACGGACACGCTCAACTACAAATTCAGCCCAAACGGCCATGTCGTCGGGATCTTGATCATTCTCTTTACCCGCAATGCCATTTGCGATAAAGATCACGACAGCCTGGAAATCATGCGGTACCACAAGCCGATCGATGTAAAACGCGAGATCAGACCATTTGGCCCCCCCAAAACCCCGTTGGATCACCTGAAAGGGAGCGAGGTCTCGCTCGATAGTATCCCATCTTCTAACGCTACTACTTCCTACGACGAGGATGTGGTGTGGACTTCCAGGTTGAGCGTCATCTAAGGCCTCTAGCTTCTGAATGTCATCTTCCCATTTCTTGATCGCAGCTTCACGCAGATTTTCGGTGCGGGGAGGTGCCAAGATGCCTTGGGCATAGATCGGACGAGAAATAAACGCATGCGTAAGTAACAGGCCAAAAATCAACCCCACCGCCAATTGCCCGCAGACTAAACTTGCGACTGCTTTCAATGCTCTGTCTCCAGCAAACCTTGATGTTTTCCAAATTGAACACGAATAGCTTAGTCTCATGGGCCGCACTCTGTGTTGGTATCTCTTACGTTGCGTTTTGCGGTTCGGCATTTTGCGAATCGAACAAAGTCAGTCGGCCCAACATCGTGGTCGTCCTGTGTGATGACCACCGCTTTGATTGCATGGGAACGATGGGACATCCGTTCCTCGAAACACCCCACATGGATCAACTGGCCACCGACGGAACTTTGATGACACGAGCGTACGTCAGCACGTCTCTTTGCTCACCGTCGCGAGCGTCAATCCTGACCGGTCTCTACGCCCACAACCATCGGGTCGTTGACAACTATCACCCGGTTGATCCCGACCTTGTTTTCTTCCCCCAAAAACTTCAGCAAACCGGCTACAACACTGCCTTCATTGGCAAATGGCACATGGGAGGCGAGATCGATGATCCACAACGTGGCTTTGATCACTGGATCGCATTCAAAGGGCAGGGGACCTATTGGCCGGATGGTCATGGGACAACGCGAGAAGTCCCCCAAACAACCTATGACGGCCTCAACATCAATGGAAAGCGAGTCGACCAAAAGGGCTACATCACTGATGAGCTGACCGACTACGCCGTTGAATGGCTAGAACAGCTCGACACATCGGAGCCATTCTTTTTGTATGTCAGTCATAAGGGAGTCCACTCTGATTTCGTTCCCGCCGACCGACACCGTGGCCGATACGAGAATGAACCGCTGCCAATCGATGTACCAACTCCTTCACAAATGAGAGAAGCGAAGGCACCGACATGGGTTCAAAACCAACGCAATAGTCGGCACGGGGCCGACTTCGGCTACAACCTCCATGATTTCAGCCCTGAAGTCTATTACCGTAGGTACTGCGAAGCTTTGTTATCCGTTGACGATTCTCTTGGTCGCTTGCGAGAGACGGTCGACAAAATTGGTGCGACGGAAAATACGATCTTCTTGTATCTGGGCGACAACGGATTTCAATTTGGCGACCACGGACTGATTGATAAGCGGGTTGCTTACGAAGCTAGTAGCCGAATACCCATGATCTTCGCCGGCCCGGGCATTCCCGCGGATGTCAAAGATGACCGGCTTATTGGAAACATTGATGTTGCGCCCACGCTGCTAGCGGCCGCGGGTACGAAATTGACCCAATCGAAACCCATTGATGGCGTTTCACATTGGGACTCGCTCGGTCGACCTGACAAGCCCAGAGCTCGCCAAAGCATGCTCTACGAATACTACTGGGAACGCAATTATCCTCAGACGCCCACCGTGCACGCGGTCATCGGAGGACGATACAAGTTCATACGTAGCCACGGCGTTTGGGACCGCGAAGAGTTTTATGACTTAGCCGCCGATGCGGATGAGATGCAAAATCTGATCCTGTCCGAAAACCATCAATCATTAATCGAGAAGCATCGAGATGAGCTTTGGGGTCTGTTAAAGCAAACCAACGGGGATTCGATGCCGCTACTAGAAGACCGTGGGATGACGTTTCCACTTCGTGATGCTGAAGAAACGTCTCAGGCGACATTCCCATCCGAGTTCATTGTCGAACCGTGAAGTCGCCCGACCATGATGAGCCGAAGGAGGAGCGTGCGACTCCTCGGGTGACGATCTTTGGTCTTGCCCCACACGGGGCATTGGTGTCTACACAAGTCGGCTGACCGATGCGAGCAGTGACTCGAATATGAGCGGAGCGAATGGAGGGGGCGGACATGCAGTCAGTTCAATGGCGGCTGGAAGCCACCACCACCTACGAATCGTCCGCCAACTTCGCAAGCGCCGTGTAATCCTCCAGCGTCGAGGTATCGCCAGTTACTTGCCTGCCTGAAGCAATATCACGAAGCAATCGACGCATGATTTTGCCGCTGCGTGTTTTCGGAAGCGTCGCACTAAAACGAATGTCATCGGGCTGCGCTAACGCACCAATCTGCTGTCGCACGTGCTGCTTGAGCGTCATACGCAATTCGTCGCTTGGTTCCTGGTCTTTAATCGTCACAAACGCCGCGATCGCCTGTCCTTTCAAATCGTCGGGCCGTCCAACGACAGCTGCCTCACAAACCACGTCGTGGCTTACTAGCGCTGACTCCACTTCAATCGTACTTAAACGGTGACCCGAGACATTGATCACGTCATCGATCCGTCCCATGATCCAGTAGTAACCATCTTCATCTTTCCGGGCGTTGTCACCGGTGAGGTACTTGCCGGGAACGGTTGACCAATACTGTTCCACAAATCGCTCGTCATCACCCCAAATTCCCCGAAGCATCCCCGGCCATGGAGCGCCGATGCAAAGCATGCCTCCATGATCGTCAGTCACCGGCTGACCACTTTCATCGACGATCTCGGGAACGACCCCGGGCAACGGTCGCGTGCATGACCCCGGTTTAGTTTCCGTAATCCCAGGCAAAGGGCTCATCATGATGCCGCCGGTTTCGGTTTGCCACCAAGTATCAACGATGGGGCAGTTCTCACCACCGATCTTCTCGTGGTACCACATCCAAGCTTCCGGATTGATCCCTTCGCCGACGCTACCAAGCAAACGCAATGACGTTAGGTCGTGTTTCTCAACATGATGATCCCCCCATTTGATGAAGGCGCGAATCGCAGTGGGCGCCGTGTAGAGAATCGTCACTTTGTACTTTTCCACCAAATCCCAAAACCGATCTTCGGCTGGGTGATTCGGGGCACCTTCGTACATCAGACAGGTCGCGCCCGCCGACAACGGACCGTAGACGAGGTAGGAGTGTCCGGTGATCCAACCACAATCTGCCGTACACCAGTAAACATCATCATCGCGATGATCAAAAACCCATTGGAAGGTCCGTTTGGCCCACAGGTTGTACCCAGCCGTTGTATGACGAATGCCCTTTGGCTTTCCGGTGCTACCAGAGGTGTAAAGAATGAAGAGGGAGGTTTCGCTATCGAGCGGCTTTGCTTCGAGAGTACCCGGTTGCTTATCAACAATCTCATGCCACCAAACGTCACGTCCATCGACCATGGGCGTGTCATCATCACCGATGCGACGTAGCACGAGCACGTGCTTCACGGTCGGCGATTTCGCGACCGCTTCGTCAACTGTCTTTTTAAGTGCCAACACTTTTCCACGACGATAAAGCCCGTCAGCAGTGATTACTAATTTGGCACCCGCGTCGTTGTTTCGATCAGCGATCGATTCAGCGCTAAATCCAGCAAAGATGACCGAATGGACGGCTCCGATTCTCGCGCAAGCCAACATAGCGATCGCAAGTTCGGGTGTCATGGGCATGTAAATACTGACCACATCACCCTGTTGAATACCAAGTTCAACCAAGGCCTCTGCGCACTTGCTCACCTCAACCCGAAGCTCCTCGAAAGTCAAAACACGAGTGTCACCAGGCTCACCTTCCCATATTAGAGCAGGCTTCGTTCCGCGTCCCTGGTCAATATTGCGGTCAACGCAATTGTAAGATGCGTTGGTCTTTCCACCGTCGAACCACGTCGCGTTGGGTGGTTCAAACTGGCAAACCGAATCAAAAGGCTCAAACCAATGGAGGTGTTCTAAAGCCTGCTCCCGCCAAAACTCATCGCGGTTGTCACGCGCTTGCGAATAGAGCTTCTCGTACTCCTCCAATGACCCAACTACGGCTCGTTCAGTAAATAATGTGGGTGGCGGGAACTTCCGATCCTCCGTCAACACGTGATCGATCTGGCTTGAACCGGAGGTGGAATCAGTCATTTCGTGACCCTGAGCGAATGGTGTAGAGCGTGCCCTTGATGGGACTATGCGGGCGACAAGTATAGCAAGATGGACGTCTCCTCATCGATCACCGGGACCGCGAAGCTGGCCCGTTTCTCGCAAATACTGCCGCAAGTGACTACGGATTTCATTGGCAAAGGCGAGAACATCTGGATTGCGGTAGCTTTCGTAGGACCAACGTTGTGGAGTCCATGCCTTTGCCACATAACGCAACGTTATTTCAGCAAAGATGCCATCGCAAAGGTAGATTCGATGATCACGGTCTTTGACCGTCGCCAACACCCATTTGGCCTGCGTTAGATAACCAACGTCCAAGTTAACCGGCCGTGGAACGCTAGTCTGAAGGTCTACTGCCAATTGTCCCTCGAGATCGTTGGTATGCAGCTTCCATGCAGCAAGACCGTCGGGCAGCTGAAAATCGTTAAAGGCGATGACTGTTTTGGTGAGCCCAGTGCCCATTTGCGTTTCGTAATATCCGCCAGCTTCAAAGGGAAAAGATGCTGAGCGATTTCCGATCGAGCCCCATTCCTGCTCAAGCCGATCGACGGCCGCTTGGGTCCAATCGGCGTTGCCTGAAATGACAGACACTAGCCTCACAACAGGTTCGACGAATCGTGGTTTCATGGCGTTTTATCTCTCAGTGAGCCGTGACCCGAACACGAGCGCAGCGAGTGTAGGGGCTGGGCAAAAGCTGAATCAACTCGGCTCGTGCGTTGATAGATTTGAAGTTTCCGTGTCAAGAAAAAACTGATTTGAGATTTGCAGTGAGGTGCTCGATTTTGGAGAAGTCGGCGACAACGTCGCCCAGACCTCCGGGATGGAGTGTCAGCAGACCAATCTTCAATTCCAACAAGAACTGGACGTAGTGAGGGTACCGGAGGCGTCGTTGCACTCCCCCTTCGGCTCAGCGTCAGCGAAGTTCCTCACTCAATCGGCCTACCTTTCGCCAAGCCGCCTCGTCTGGGCGTTGCCGCGATCGGATCTTCGGGCCAATGATGTTTTGGATATCGCCCTCGCAAGTCCTTTCGCACGGTCGCGTAAGTCAGTTTCCAAAAACTCTCGAGATCTTCGGTAACCTGTTCGGTTCGACCATTGGGGCCGCAAAGATGAAACTGGATCGGAAGCTTTCCACCCGCCAGGCGAGGTGGTGATGCCATCGTGAAAAGCTCTTGAATCTTGGCTTGTATGACCGCCTTTCCATTCTCGTATCGGATCGGCGTCTCGCGTCCCGATGGTAGCGGAATCTTCTCCGGGTAGGCGATATCCCATTGCATCACACGCTCGTATCCGATGTGGCCGCGGAGATAATCCAACCAAGGCTGCTTTCGCAATTGCTCAAAAGAAGTGCAACGCCCGATAAACTCTTTACCGGTGTCCTCGAGCAGTTGCGGCGTCATGTGACCACCGTCTTCGAAATCCAGTATCCAAAGTAGACGGTCGATCGCTGGACTGTCAGGCAATACTTCACGCCAGTTGCTTGATACGGCTTTCTCCAAGATCACTGCAACCTCGTCGCCGGGATGGCAGGCAACGGGCACCTCTTCGATCTCAAGGTCCAAATACAGACTCACCCGACGCGCGGTAACCACTTTGCGATCCATGTCGAACGAATAACGAACTGACTTTGACTTGAGACCGTCATCAAGCCATTCAGTCTCGATTGGAACAGCCATTCGCACCAGAGCATCGCGACCAGCATCATCAACATCGAGAACAACGAACCATCCGGACTCCAACGCGTCACCTAATCGACTTTTGTCAGCACTCAATCCCCTCCGCCCAACCATGATAGCTTGCTTGCTTTGATGATCACGAAACCTTGCAACCCGATCCGGGAAGGCTGCCAGCAAAGATCGTCGAAAATCGATTTCTAGACGAGCGTTGTCCGCACTTGATTCACCCACTTTCGGAAGTGGTTGCGAGGAACGAGCTCCACTCGTGCTATCACCCTCCCTCCGGGAGGGTCGCGAGGAACGACCGGGGAGTGGTTCCATTCCGGCCCCATTCGACCGGGCCAATCCATTACTGATCTTCTTCGCCGAAGCCAACACTGACTTGAGCGTTCTCATGTCTACACCAAGAGAATCATCTCCATCAATCACGCTCGAAACGCAGTGCCAAAGTGAAATGGCTTTCCCGCGGAACGGATCCTTCTCCGTTAGCAGAACACCGGCAATAGCCGCGTGCAAAACACAACCGAACTGCTCCGCAGCAATCATCCAACGAGCCAAGCGAGGTGGCAGTGGCATTTCCGCCACACGTCGACCAAGATCAGTCAACTGGCCGCTATCATCGATCGCCCCAAGCATACGAAGCTGGCTTTCGGCCGATTCAAGCGATGCCGTAGGAGGCTTCTCGAACCATTCGAAATCCGTCGGTGAGCGGTATCCGTGCACATGGAGCAGCAAAACGGCACCTGCCAAATCCGCCGTTTCAATCTCCGGTGCATCAAACGGATCACGAAATCGATGCTGAGCCTGATCCCACATGCGATAGGCAATACCGGACGCAGTTCGGCCTGCACGACCAGCCCTCTGGTCAGCGGACGCGATGGAATTCGAAATCGTCTCGAGCCGGGAGAGCCCTGTCCTTGGATCACTCACCAAACGTCTTACTAAACCCGTGTCGACCACTGCTGTGACGCCATCGATGGTAACGGACGTCTCGGCCACGTTGGTGGCTAAGATCACTCGACGAGTTTTTGATGCCGGCCTTAACACCTGATCCTGATCTCGCGATGTCATTCGTCCGTGGAGTCCCATTACATCGATGCCACCAAAGCCTACTCCAGCACGCCTCATTTCACTCGAGATGCGATCGATCATCGCTACACCAGGCAAGAAAACGAGCACATCTCCTGAGGTTTCACTGAGTGCTCTCTTCGTTACCGAGATGAGCTTTTTCGTATGAGAGAATCGATCCACCGATCCCAAATAATTGACTTCGACGGGATACGTTCGCCCCTCTGATTCGATCGGGACGCTATCAGACAGAAAGTCCAACAGCGGTTCGGGGCTCAACGTTGCTGACATCACAATCAACTGCAAGTCTTCGCGGAGTTGCCGTAAGTTGCGAAGCATCGCCAAAGTCAAGTCCATCTCGATTGAGCGTTCATGGAACTCATCAATCACGACGATTGCCGTATCTTCGAGCAACGGATCGCTTTGCAACTTGCGGAGCAATACACCCACGGTCATCGATAGGATTGCCGTCCGCTTCGAAAGCCGACGGTCATCGCGAACCTGGTATCCAACCAGGTCTCCCACATCACAACCCATGAGTTTTGCGATCCGCGATGCAGCCGCCCTGGCGGCCACGCGTCGTGGCTGCAACAACACAAGCCTATTCTTCGCATCCAATGGATCAATCACACCGGAACGAAAGATCGCCGGCGGAACCATGGTTGTTTTTCCAGCGCCCGGCGGCGCCCGTAGAACTACCGGACGCTTTCTTCCAACGGCAGAAACAATTTCTGCTAAACAGTCCTCAATGGGCAGACTCATACGGCCCAAAACCGGGCATCCATCATCGCCGAAATCGCACCTCGACCCGATGAAGTTAAGCCAGCGGTCTCTTCGTTGACGTAGAGGTCAACGTGTCGCATCAGAACTTCGTCATCAAACTCCTGGGCATGCTGACGCATCATCGGCAAAGCCGATTGCGGGTCTTGTCTTGCAAGCTCGAGTGAGCGAGCAATCAACCCGCGAGCTTCTTCGATAAGCTCGTCGTCCAGATCAACCGATGCAAACAACCCACCAAGAGGCAGCGGACCTCCCACGGCTTCATGCCACTTTTGTCCTAAATCTGCGACGCAATCGAGACCCTGTTCCTGGTACGTGAAGCGTCCTTCGTGAATGCAAACGCCATACTCGACTTCACCACTTTGTACCGCGGGCATGATCTCGCTAAAGACAGCATGTTCGATCTCAAATTCGGGATAGAACCGGCGCATCAAGTATGTTGCCGTTGTCAGCTCGCCGGGGCAAAGGACTCTGGGAGGCTTTTCCAATTCAAAATCAACCTCACCCTGTGAGTGCAAGCTTGCACCTCTTGAACCAGTCAACAAGAGTGGTCCATTGCCGTAGCCAAGTGCTGAACCCACCGGCAGAATCGACCACCGATCAGCAACCGTTGCCAACGCCGCGTAACTCGCTTTGCCAACATCAAACGCCTCACCAACTAAACGTTCATTCAACTCCGAGATGTCACCAAGCCAAATATCCAGCTTCACTTTTTCAGATTGAACACGACCGTCCAAGATCGCTGCAAAAGCAAACGTATCATTGGGACACGTTGAGATAGCGATCTTCAAAGTGGATGAGTTCAAGAGACCGTGGGAATCCATTGATGTGACAGGATTGAAATCGCTAGCTCCGCGGCCGCACGCAACGCTTCTTCCACTCTCCAATGAGCGTGATCACGTTCCCCAACAATATTCGAAATTCCGCGAACGATCTGCAGATCCACGCCCGCCAATGCACAGGCGGATGCCACCGCAAAGCCTTCCATGTCTTCAGCGATCGCATCGGGGTATCTCTTTCGCCGCCAACTAGCGTCAGTCGGCGACGCCGAGGCTGAGGCGACGGTCAACAACGTTCCGAGCGAAGGTACCTGGGGATTGTAGGTCGCAATCAATGGCAACCGATCTCCAATCTGCATGTTCGAGAACTCGTCTTCGAACTGCGACCAACCAAGATCACTCGTTGACTGAAACTCGTTACCGCGCCCGACTCCAATTCCATCCACGGCCACTTCGTCAAAACGGCATGCCGATCCCACATCCGCGACTTCTCGGTCAAACGTACCCGCAATACCAACCAACATCACACGGCGAGGCCGATACCGAGTCAGTAGTGCCGCGGTACGCGCGGCGGGAACCGTCGGCCCGAGGCCAATCCTTTGAATCGAGAGCTCATCAATACCAGAAAACAACTCGGTGATCACGCGCATCTCGCCCTGAGTTGG
>JBCCKZ010000113.1:0-11548 GCA_039027135.1 Planctomycetota bacterium | reverse complement strand
TAAAGCCATGACTGGCAACTTCGGCCGAGACCACCTCCAGCGGCCAGAGCCTGACTTCGGATGTACTGGCTCCCAGCAGTTTTTTATGCGATGCCATTTTGCCATCTTCATCGGCAAGTCGTATGGGAACTTCACGGCTGACACCAAGCTTCGCTGCATCCCAGTAGATCTGTGCTGAAGTCTGAACCCGTAGGATTGGACGTTCGCTATCAATGACATCGGTCACATCAACAATCATGGTCTTCGTCTTTCCACCTGGAAATCCGATTGATTCGATCGCCTTTCGCCATCCATTCTCGCTATCACTGTCAGGTACCCAAAGCGAAGGGAATTCGATCTTTGGAAGATCGTTGTTCTGATCGATTTGAATGTTGAGCGACGTGTCGGTTGGCAAGATCCAACCCGTCAGCACCAGATACACTCGTTCTTCACGCGACTCAAAGGTCAGGGGGGCAAATTGCAGATCGATCCAATGGATCGGGCAAAGCCCCTGGCGATAGCGACGATCGAAACCTTTGACGAACGTCCCATCGATGGATGCAATTCGCTTGGTCGCAACGGAAGCATCCATCATCGGTGTGGTTGCAACTTTAGGTGAGTGGAGATCGCGTTTCTCGATCGCTAGGAGTTTCGGTTGGCTGATCGATGGGGGACCGACCTTTTCGTTGGTGAACACCTCAACGTTGGCCGGATGATCAACAGCCGTCCATTGAATGTGGTCGAAGTAAGCCACCTCCCAGAGTTCTTCCGTGATGCGGAACTCGTAGGCTTCATCTTGCGGTTTGATGTTTTCACCATCCACATAGAGATATTCCCAAGGCCGATCTGGTGCGACGACTCCCGGTGCAACCTGCAAGCCCAGCGGCGCAGCCCAAAGGCAATCCGTCACGAATCGGAACTCTTGCCCATCGAACGCATAAAGATAAGGGCATGAGCCCTTCAACTCTTGGTCCTCTTCAATTGTGGTGTCCAAAGACAATTCTCGAATCGTTTGGG
Source organism: Planctomycetota bacterium (assembly GCA_039027135.1). Classification (GTDB taxonomy): domain Bacteria; phylum Planctomycetota; class Planctomycetia; order Pirellulales; family Pirellulaceae; genus Rubripirellula. The sequence continues at coordinate 10,552 of JBCCKZ010000113.1, read as the reverse complement.
TCAGGCCATTTGGCATGATGACCCTCAAAGAGTCAGCTCGCTCAACCGAATCCAAGCCAAAATGTGTCACTGGCGAATTGACCACCCGTGCCCAGTAGTATGGGCCGCTGCGAAGTTCCAATACCGATCCAATGCCGTAGTGGTTGACTCGCCCTGTCGCATTGTCATCGATACCTCGGAATCTAGCGTCGATAAATCGTCCCGCATCTTGTGTTTGGTTGATCGCGATCTGTAGGACGCCGCCGCTTTCCTCGATTGAGACGATTCCATCGATCAAACCATCCCGGTTGAAATCATGGACGGCTTCGAAGCTTGATGGGGTGTCTCCGGAAATCTCGATCGGTCGGCCACCAACCCATCTCACCAATCCTTCATCATGCAGTGATTCCATCCAACCATCGTTGTCAAAGTCGGCGAGCGATGGCCGCTTGGAGATAGTTTTCACCGTAACCGTTTCGTCCAATCTCCAGATACCAATATCCGAGGTTTGAGAGAAAGCGACTTTTGTCTCGTTGCCACCCAACAGCACGATGTCCCAAGAGACGTTGCCATCAAGATCTTCGACTCGAACTTCTAACGGGTTTTCGATTGCGGGAACCTCTTCAAGTGTTCTTAACCGAAACTGTAGATGCAGAAGGTTCTCGAGAAGGTACGTTTGGCCAGACTCATCCAACGCGAGAATATCTAGATCCAGATCACGGTCTAGATCTGCGATCGCCATCGAAATGATCTTGGCTCCACCGAGTGGACGCGAGTCGACGTTCGACTCGAAGAAAGTACGGTTGCCGCGATTGAGTATCAAACGCAGTCCCGAGTCGTCGGCAACAATGAGATCGAGATCACCATCAGCTTCAAGGTCACCACAGACGACAGAGGTGACACTGCCTATCGAGCTGAGCACCGATTCGGGATTGTCTGGTAACGCTATCAATCGCTGGGCGTCATCCGTCTCTGACCGGCCGTCAATCGCGATTACGCTGATGCCTTTTTCACCATAAACAACCAACTGCTGAAAAGTATCATGACGGTCAGTCTTACTTCGATCGACCGAACGGATGCGCGCGGGGTCCGACGAATCCACGACGAAGAGGTCGGCAGCCACGATTCCCTTGGCCGGACTTTGTAAAGTTGTTTCCGTAACGAGTGTGAAGGTCGATCTGGCCGAATCGTCAACATCATTTTTATACAGACTTACGACTCCATCTTCGTTTAACGCGATGATGTCTGGGTCGAGATCCAAATCGGCATCGATGCCGATCGCATCGATCAGTCCGTTGCTCTCACCCAGAGTTAGGCGATCAAAACTGGGAAGCGTGTCGGATACTCCGAGTGGCCTTCGTTCGCGAACGCTTGCTGAACGTTCTCGAATCGCAGCGAAAGAAAGGAGATCCAAGGGATGAGGTCTGCACCGTCTCTGATCGGTCCGGATGATCTGATGCGGAATCAAGACGTTGAACCAGGGAGACAAAGCAAGCTCCGCCGATTCAAAGTCGCCAGAAGCTATCGAATTGATCGCCTGTGCTGCGACGCTCTCGACATCCGAGCCGATCTTTTGCAGTTCTCGATTGACGGATGGTTCAATCGCTTTGGCGAGGCTTCGCACGCGTCTAAGTGGCTCAGCGGCATCCGCATTCTGAGACTTCAGGCCAACTTGAGTCGCACGAAGCGCGATGAATAAATTATCCGAATGATCTTCCGATGCCTCTATCAGTGCCTGCGAGGCGACCTGACGGTAGTCCTTTGGGATTCCTTCAAGCGGGTCTTCAACCACGTCAAGCAGATCAATCAAGGCTCCAACAAGCATCGCAGTTCCGCCGGAACTATCACTGCCGAGTGAGTTGGCTAAGCGATCAAAAATAGTCTTCCGTTTTCGCTTCGCGAGCATTGGGATCAGTTCGGCCGATCGCAATTCAATCAAGACATCCAAGTATTCAGCGATGATGTTGTCATCACTTGATCCGGTATCCGAAATCGATTTCAGTTTTTCTATGGCTGCGCGAGCCAAATCGATCGCCGGTGGAAGATCAGATCTCGCTTGGGAACGCTCGTCATCAGTGAGATTCGGATTGAGAGCTTTGGCGGCGAGATTGTCCACAACCAGCGTTCGATGGAGCGACCAATTCCGAATATCGGAGACGCTCTCCTTCGCTGCTGAATCACTGATGACTTGATTCCAAAGACGCTCCGCCTCATCGTTATCTCGATTCTCGGTTGCAGCTAATGCCCCGATCGTAAGTTGAAGAAGCTCGTCCGCTCGTCTGGTTTCCTCAGACGTTGCGAGGACGTCGGGATCTTCGGGGTTCGGATCCGTTTGGCGAGTTAGCAGCACCAACATCGCAACGGCTCCGCCAACGATGGCAGTCATGCCGAAAAGCAGCGGTCGATTATTTTTCATGTGGCTTGATTCTCAGCCGTGCGACGTGGCGATATCCTTGATGCTATGAACGTAGCAAAAATTTTAGACGGCTCTGAGGTAATTCGATTAGCCATTGTCGATGGAGGCCAGGTTTCGCCGCTGGCTGACGCGAATTTCAACATCACGTCGTTACTCGCGGCGAGCGACCCAATCGCGACGTTGAAAGAGAAGGAGCTTCTCGGGTCAGTTCCTATTGAATCTATCAAATTTTTACCACCTATCGACCATCAAGAAGTCTGGGCCGCCGGTGTGACCTACAAACGCAGCCAAACCGCTCGAATGGAAGAGTCTGAAGCTGCGGCATCCTGTTATGACCAAGTCTACGAGGCCGATCGGCCTGAACTCTTCTTCAAAGCGACAGCAAGTCGGGTATGCGGGCATGGTCAGTCCCTTCGAATTCGAAGTGACGCAACTTGGAATGTTCCTGAGCCTGAAATCACGCTTGTTTTGTCGCCTTCTATGAAGATTGTGGGACTGACGGTTGGAAACGACATGAGCTCTCGTGATATCGAGGGAGAGAACCCTCTGTATTTGCCGCAGGCGAAGTGCTACGACCAATGTGCCGGACTGGGGCCTTGGATCACGCTCATGGAGTCGTTACCCGAGCTCAGCGAAATTCGTGTCGATCTCAGCATTGAACGTGCGGGCGAGGCGGTCTTTGGCGGCCAGACCGATGCTTCGCAGATGGCTCGCCAATTTGATGATCTAGTTCAATGGTTAGGCCGTGATAACACTCTCGCCGAAGGGGCGTTCCTCATGACGGGCACGGGCATCGTTCCCAATAACGATTTCACGCTGAACCCTGGCGATGTTGTTCACATCACCATCAGCAACGTCGGCACACTTTCAAACACCATTATCCAGGGCTAATTCATGACCGCTCAATCTGTACTCATCGACGGTAGCTGGCGAGGCTCGGATCACGACACCGTTTTTCAGGCAACCGATCCGAATAGCAACACAAAGATCGATGCTGATTTCCCGGTCAGCAAATGGCAAGACATTGATTCTGCCATCGAAGCGGCTGTCGGAGCGGCGAGGCAGCTTCGCCGCACACCCGTCGACCAGCTTGCCGCTTTTCTTGAGCGTTACGCGGAACTAATTGATGGTCAGAAGGAACTACTCTCTGAGACTGCGTTTCGCGAAACCGGATTAGCCAAGTCTCCGCGATTGGCCGATGTTGAGTTGCCGCGAACAAGCAACCAACTTCGTGCGGCGGCGAAAGCCTGTCGTACGATGAATTGGTCGATGCCAGTGATCGATACAGCCGCAGGTATTCGCAGCGTTTACGAGGCGTTGGGGCCGGTGTGTGTGTTTGGTCCGAACAATTTTCCGTTTGCGTTCGGTAGTGTCTCCGGCGGTGATTTCGCGGCTGCGATCGCAGCAGGCAACCCTGTGATCGGTAAGGCTAATTCATCACATCCCGAGACGACGCGATTGTTCGCTGATCTAGCCAAGCAAGCCCTCAGTGATACGGGTTTGCCGGCGGCGACCGTTCAGTTGATCTATCGAACCAGCCACAAAGATGGCGAAAGGCTCGTGTCTGATCCACGCATCGGAGCCACCGGCTACACGGGCTCGAGGAATGCAGGTTTGAAACTCAAAGCGGCTGCCGATCAAGCCGGAAAGCCGATCTATCTTGAACTATCCAGTGTCAATCCCGTGGTGATCACCCCCAACTCGCTCGCTGAAAGAGGCACCGAGATTGTTGACGAGTTTGTAGCCAGCGTCTTGATGGGAACCGGCCAGTTTTGCACCAATCCCGGTCTGGTTTTGCTCGTCAAGGGTGAGGAAGCTGATCAGTTCATTGATGGCGTCGCGGAAAGGTTCAAAGCCACTCCGTCGGGGACGCTACTTTCGCCCGCTGTCGCCAGTAGTCTTTCCACTGCGATTGAAACTCTGGTTGGTTTTGGAGCCAAAGTTGTTACCGGTGGTGGCTCTCCGGAATCGGGTCGTTGCGCGATGGCAAATACGTTGCTGACTGCTGATGGAGTTGATTTTCTTGGTAATCCCGAGGGTTTCCAAACGGAAGCATTCGGGAATGCAACGTTGGTGGTCACATGCAACGACGTTGCTCACTTGTGCCAAGTGATCGCGTCACTGGAGGGGAATCTGACCGGTTGTGTTTACTCGGCCAAGAGTGGTGATGAGGAAACCTACGACGAAGTCGCCTTTGAGCTGACACCCAAGGTCGGTCGAATACTCAACGACAAGATGCCCACCGGCGTTGCCGTTAGCGCGGCGATGAATCATGGGGGACCATTTCCTGCGACTGGTCATCCGGGGTTCACGGCTGTGGGTGTGCCGGGTTCTCTGCTTCGCTTCGGGAAGCTGACATCTTTCGACAACGTGCGATCCGAGCGACTACCGAATGTTCTTCAGGACGCTAACCCAACTGGTAAGACATGGCGATTGATTGATGGTCAATGGACAACGGCCGACTTGGTGTAGGTTGGCTACCAAAAAGAAGGAATCTAAATCGTCGTCTGAATCTGGCTTGATTTCCCCACCGTCCGAGGGTTTGCCATTTAAAGTTCTTCGTCTTTTCGAGACGAGGAACGCGGTGTTTTCGGCTCGTTGAGTTCGGAATTTTTCGACTCGGAGTGTCGAGCTATTTTTAGGTGGTCATCTATTGACGGCCTCACTTCGACCCGATGATGATCCACCAAAGCCGGCTGAGGCGAATGGGTTCGGGAAGCCCTGCTTTGCTCATTTGCTGGGCCGCTTCCGCGATCGTTTCGGGCAACTCCGACCGATTGTTCAGGTAGGCTAAGTGGGCAAGGCGTTGGTCCTCGTCGTCAATCGACTCAAGCCATCCGGCCGGCGAACCGTCGCCGTGATCGGGGAAGTCCCAACGGGCAAGCTCCATCAGTCTTGAGGCCATCTCAAGATCCGCGTTCTTTGAATCCGAGGACTCCGAAATGCCGCTCAGGTCAACGCCTGCGAATTGACCAAGCAGCCTTTGCTCGAGGGGGCCGATCGAAACACCAATGGCTCGTCGATGAATCGCCAAGCGGTCGTTGGTCGAAACTCTTCCACGCATGGGTGGCATCGCCGCAAGTGCCGCGATTTCACTTTGCGCGTGATCTCGGTCTCCGCTGACGCCAATGTTCGAAGTAACTGAACGGGCAAGTGCCGGCGAGTGAATTGTCATTGTCAAAACACGCCGAACGTCAAAATCACTATTCAACATCGCACTCTCAAACTGACGCTGAATCGATGTTAGCGATTCTCCACCCGGAACACCCATGGGGTCAACGACAGTCGATTGTAGTGATCGACCGCTAACCGTTTCAAATAGCGTTAAAGCCATTGCACGTGCCAAGGTGCGCGAACCGGAAAGTGATCGTCTCCAGTCGTCGAGCCGCTCCGGTGTTTGCGATTGATCCCATTGTTCGCGATCAGATCGATCGAACCAATTCTTTGGCACACCAGCCGATGTGGCAGCCATAGTCATGTCAGGCCGCTCAAATACAACTGTTCCCGACGCCAAACTAGATGCCTCGTTCTGACCCGAATCATTGGCCAGATCCGCAAGCACACCCGCGAACTGCCAATAGTCAGACTGAGTACCTTTGCCAGCGATGTATGAATCGTGACACCGAACGCAGCGTAAATCGACACCCATCGTCAGTTCGCCGAGACGGTCGACCAAACGCCAGTCCTGTTGTGCGCCCGAACGACTTCGCGACTTATGATTCGCCAGCAGGCTCTTAAACGTGGATGCGTGTGGGCTTGTCGAATCGGAAACCAAATCCAAAAGGAACTGGTCCGTCGATGACGGCCCCGACAGCAATTGGGCCAATTCGTTTGTCAGTTCAGGCACACCAGCTTGCTTCTGAATCCAAGAAGCGTTTCGATCAACCATGGTCGCAAGCCAAATCTTTGCGACGGCTCGGGCTACCTTGGGTCTTCCGAGCCATTCGTAGGTGGAAACGGGCGAACTCAGTTCGTCGATGGTGATTGGAACACCAAAACGGTCTCGAATACGAGATGCGAGCTCATCTGACGAAACCTTGCCTGATGGCTCCAGCCCTAGGTCTGACCAATAACTTGCGAAAGCAGTCTCGACGTCCTTAATGGATGACTTCCAGGATCCCAAAGCAACCTTCTCTGCCCCGGGCCAGCTCCATGCTGGCGACTTGGTGGCCAATGGCTCGGCGGGGACGCGGCCGGGGCGACTTGGTTGTGGCGCGGGACTCTGCGAAGGTCTTGCGGGGACTGCCGTTCTCGCTGACGGAATCGTGGCAATCGTGCCTGTGTCCGGGGAGCCAGACGGAATTGTCTCAGATCGAGCGACTGTCGTTGCCCCGTCGGGGCTGTCTCCGCTGGAGAGTCCAGTGGACGGCGTCTGACGAACTTCTAAAGGTTTCGCTGCGATCCTAGCGTTGCCAGCATCTCGACGCAGAATCCACTGAAAGCCGACGGCCAACAGAAAAGCCGCTGCAATGGAAGCGGCGACGATTGCTGCTCGAGTCATCCTGCGTCGTCGAGATCGAGCGGGTCTAGTTCGGCGATCTGTGTTGACGGAAACACGAAGCGGCTCCTCGCTAGCCTCGGATCGTGCTTTCTCAGCCTTCACCGCTGACAGAACTTTTTTCGAAATATCGCCAGGTCCCTGATTTTCAACGACTTCGGCGAGCAAAACCTCGAGCAGCCGCTCCTCAATAGACTCCATTGCCGCACGATCGGCGGGGGCTCGGGACTCGGAATTCTCAGGCGGGTGTTTCACGACAATGGCTTCAATTTTGCCTCGACGCATTCCCGAAGGCTGGTCTTGGCGCGTTGCATTAGGTTACGGGCACCGTGATCGGAAATGCCCAGTGATTTGGCAATTTCGACACGGCTCGCTTCAGTGGTTAAACGCATGCGGAGGCGTGTTGTGCCCGCTCAGTTAGATGAGAAAAGCAATCTTGTAGTGCGTCGATCGCTGGAGCGCCACTGACATCTTTGCCCATCCAGCGATCCCAGACCTCATCCACCATGCCCGCTTCAGCGACAAGTTGCATCTTTTTGTTTCGACGATGCCGAGAAACCATAAGGTTGTAGGCCGTACGGCGCAGGTAGCTTGCCGTCGCAGCGTCGCTGTGCTGAACAAAACTGTCGCGTCTCATCACCCGGATGAAAGTATCCTGAGTCAGATCGTCAGCCGTTGAAGCGTCACAGCCTAAGGTTCTCAAATATCTCCAGACGCCGTCGGAGTGCAGCTCGACTAATTCTTCGATGGATCGCTGTTCTGGCCCGCTGGAATCAACTTGCGGTTCGTCTTCCGCAGAATCTGAGTGGCCTGGGAACGATTCCGGATTAGGCGGCCCATCGGTGGGAAGAGCATCACCAGCCGCATTCAATTCGAGCGCAGCATCGGCAGACGGCAAAAAATGGGGGTCGATGCTCAACCCAATGGCTCCCTAAGGTGGAACGGGACGCCACTTATCATAGCTGATTGCCTAGCGTTTGATTCCCTCGCCTTTCATGCAGACGATTCCGAAGCAGACGGCTGCGACAGCCACAATTGCCCAATGGAACGAATTGAGGCCAGAAAGGTAGGAGTAGAACTGCTGTGCGTAGTGGTTGGCGTTCATCGGTGGTTCGATTCAGGAGTTTTCGACGACGACACGTCTCGTTTTGAACCCTAGGTCGAATTCGGATGTCGTTGAATCAAAAGTGCTGTTCATTTCGTCATCCAAAGCAGTGGGGATGGCAAGTGACCGGCCTAAGCGTTTTGATCGGTATTTCCGCTAAAAAAGGCTTTCTTGCGGGCCTTGCCATGCAACTCGCGAATGCTAGAATCCCGCCCTGCTTTGACCGGCGGCTCCGACCAAGTCATCCCAACTTGATTCAAGCAGACGGTCAAAAACGTCGACGATGGTTATCGCCGGCGTTCATTGCCGATCAGCCGAAGGTTTTCCTTCGCCGGCGCGGTAGCTCAATTGGTTAGAGCCCCGGACTGTCGATCCGGAGGTTGCGGGTTCGAGTCCCGTCCGCGTCGCTTCTTGATGGTGATCTTTCTTCAGCGAGTTCCCGATTTTCAGTCGGCGAATAAAATGCTTGGATGGCTGACGAAATCACCGAGCTGCTCAACGCGATCGAATCCGGCCACGAGGCCGCTTCAGAACGAGTGGCTGCATTGGTTTACGGTGAGCTTCGCGAACTAGCTGCGGCCAAGATGGCTCATGAGCGGCGTGACCATACGCTTCACGCCACCGATCTCGTGGGCGAGGCTTACTTGCGGCTTTTCGGAAACGCTGTCGGTGCCGACGATTCAACCCACCCCAGCTCGTCCAAGGAACAGGACTCGGGCGTCGAGCCCGCAATCAAATGGCAGTCGCGTCGGCACTTTTTTGCGGCTGCGGCCGAAGCCATGCGGCGAATCTTGATCGACCAATCCCGAGCAAAGAAATCGGCCAAGCGGGGAGGCGGTTTCCAAAGAGTCGAGAAACATGACATCGCTATCGAGTCGGCGCAGGACACGATTGATTTGGTCGCGTTGGATGAAGCACTGACAAGGTTTGAGTCCGTCGATGCGGATCGGGCTGAGGTCGTCAAGCTTCGTTACTTCGCAGGACTCACAATCGAGCAAACAGCTGAGACGCTCGGTGTCTCCACACCGACGGTGAAACGCCATTGGAACTATGCCAAGGCTTGGCTCCGTCGCGAGATGGAACCGCACGGCCAGGAGCTCGCGTGATGCTTGAGATGATCTGGATTGTTTTGCCACCTATCCAATCGCATTGCATTGATGCAGTGCCCAAGAGCTGAGGCAAAGGTCGTGAGTGATCGAAAGCGACAAAATTTTGAAGAGCAGATCTTCTCCGTTGCTTTGGAAATGGCTAGTCAAGAAGAGCGATCGAGGTATCTCGACGATGCCTGCAGAGATGATCCACCGATGCGTCAGTCAATTGAAGAGTTGCTGCGGATGCATCAGACGGATCCCGAGTTTTTGGAGACTCCGGCTCTTGATCAGCAACGCACCCTAGATGGGTTTGAGCCAGGACTTATCATCGATCGCTACACACTGATCGAAAAGATTGGTGAAGGTGGTTTCGGAATCGTCTGGAAGGCCGCGCAAAGTCATCCGATTCAACGTGAAGTGGCCATCAAGGTGGTTCGGCACGATCGTACTTCTGCCGAAATAGTTTATCGATTCGAACGAGAACGCCAGACGCTCGCGGCAATCAATCATCCTCATATCGCAACTGTTTTCGATGCTGGAACCGCTGCGTCGGGACAACCGTATTTCGCGATGGAGCTCGTTGAGGGCGACTCAATCACAGCGTACTGCAATTCGTTTAACGCGAGCATCGGCGAACGCGTGGACATGTTGGTCACGATTAGCGAAGCCGTGCACTACGCACACCAGAGAGGGATCTTGCACAGGGATCTCAAGCCTTCCAATGTGCTCGTAGGAGACTTGGGAGGAAAACCACAGGTCAAGGTGATCGACTTTGGTATCGCCAAGTTGATGCAGGCGGATGCACCGGATGAAGCACTCGGTGATCAAGAAGCTCCTTTCGGACCCTTTGAAACGCGAGGCGGGCTAGTCGGTGGTACGCCGCAATTCATGAGTCCCGAGCAGTACCGCGGCGATCTCGATGTGAATGTGACGGCGGACGTTTATGCACTCGGAGGCATCGCTTACCAGCTCCTCACGGGATGGGCGCCCTACGAATCCGAAGGCAACCAGTCGCCTGAAGAGCTTTCAAGATTGGTCTGTGGAGAATCAAACCCGATACTTCCTTCACGACGAGAATCGCGATGTTCTGTAGAGTCGACAGCCGGTTTGCGAGGCGACTTAGATGCCATTGTATTAAAGGCTTTGCAAGGTCGCTGCGAAGACCGGTACGCGTCAGCCAGCGAGTTCGCGGCTGATCTGAATCGCTGGCGAAGTCGCCAGCCTGTGGCGGCTCGTGGCGGCAAACCAGGTTATGTCCTGAGACGCTTGGCCGCCCGACATAAAGCATTGACGTTTGCGATTGGTGTTGTGGCTGTTTCACTAGTTGCTGCCTTCATTGGAATCTCATCGGCATTATTCGAGGCTCAACGGGCTCGAGCGGTAGCAAACATCGAAGCCAACAACGCAAAGCAAGTGTCTTCGATTTTGCAGGAAATGCTCGGGGCCTCAGATCCGGCACGTGG
>JBCCKZ010000112.1:0-11554 GCA_039027135.1 Planctomycetota bacterium | reverse complement strand
GGTGAGAGCAATAGGGGTTCGATCGAGCTAGTGTCGGTGTCGCGAGCGCGATGACCAGCAACACAAAAAGTCCGGGAGCCAGATACCAAGTGATTCCACCACTGGCGCCGGCGACGATGGTGGACATTGATAGAAGGTTGCCCGTCCAAAGACCCAAGACGCCGATCACGCCGATCAACCAAAACTTGCGAAGTCGCCTCCTGCGGACCATTCCGAGCCCAGCAATGAGGCCAAGCGAAGCTAGCATCGCGAACGTTGCGACGTCAGGAACGGTGACTCGTGGGCGAGTGCTGTACGAAAGGTCTTCGTCCTCCGATGCGTTATTCAGTTCTTCTATTGCTCTGGAGTATTCGAAGTCCAGCAAGGAGTTGATTGATTCCACTGCCGTTTCAGCGGCTGCCAAGCTTGTAAATGTGGCTCCTGAAACTCCCTCAACGCGATCGAGCCATTCATCTCTCTGGGCAGTCAATTGGTCGATCGTTGTTCCTTCAAGTGATTTCCAAAACCATCGATCTTCGTTGAGATAGTTTATGTAGGGCTCGTTATCGAGCGATTTCCACAGGCGGATTCGAAGCAACCTCGTTTCAGGAAAAAGGTCTTCGCTATCAAATTCCAATAGCAGTTCCGATGGGCCTTGGTAGCCGACGATTTCATCGCTCCAACGCCCTGTGCGCAGGCCCCAGGAGGCCGATGATCCTCTCGTGATTCGTTGCAGTACTTCATTGCCGTCAACGGGGTCGACACCCGTGATTGATTCGTCGATGGTTTGCCAGTCCGCCAGCGAAGGATCCTGGGGGAAGACTAGCGAGGTGGGAATGTCGACGCCCTCACTCTTGATGGAAGCGTCTTTCGACGCAGCCGCCATGCGAAGCCAGATACCCTCAACCATGGCAAGTGAAGTGAGTGTGGCACCGGAAACGCCGTCCAGATCGCCAAGTGGCGGTGGATCATCGAAGGCTCGACCGATGAATGGTTGGAGATATTCGGTCGAAAGGGCGACTCGTTCGACGTGCTCTTCGGTGTCTTCACTGCGAAGGAGTTCGATTGACTGGATGATTTCCTTCTCATTCAGCCAAATCAACGCTTCGGTGATACCGCGATAGCCGCGTGCTTCAGCAGCCATGGGCATGGTTCGAGCCACGAGATCCCCGGGAGGGCTCGCTTCTGGCTCGACTTGTCGGATCGACCAAATTCCCTGCCGAATCTCCGAGCCGATCTCGTTTGGACGAAGGAATTCCGCGCCGGGTGGCTCGCTTGGATCGAACGCTGGTTCAGGTAATCGAGCGAGAGCCCAAAGAACGAAAAAAACCGCAGCGACTCGGACGCCATGGATTGCTATTCGATGATTCAGCCTATTTGGCGGCATGATCTGAGAACACAAAATAGCGTTCTTGGGTGGGATGGGTGGTACGGGTCTCGGCGAGCCTAGCCGGGGCGTGTACGATTATCCATTGCACAAATAGGCATCTAGACGCACCTTTGACGGCACTTGCTGAGGATACTTGATGAGTTCGACAACCGCCGACGCCCACGGGGAATTGGGCCGCGAAGACGCCGAGCGGTTGCACGATGCCAGGAAAGCCCTCACAGAGCAGCTTGGTAGGGTGATCGTCGGCCAAACCAATGTGATCGAAGAAATCCTGATTTGTTTGTTCAGTCGTGGCCATGTCATCCTCGAGGGCGTTCCGGGACTCGCCAAAACGCTGTTGATCAGCACGCTTGCTCGAACGCTTGACCTCAGCTTTTCACGAATCCAGTTCACGCCTGATCTGATGCCCGCCGATGTGACGGGAACCGAGATCATTGAGGAAGACCGCTCCACGGGTCAACGTGACTTCCGATTCATGCAGGGGCCGCTGTTTGCGAACGTGGTGCTAGCAGACGAAATCAACCGGACACCACCGAAAACCCAGTCAGCCTTGCTCGAGGCGATGCAGGAGCGTCAGGTCACTGTCGGACGCAATCGGCATCCTCTGCCGGACCCATTCTTTGTTCTGGCAACGCAAAACCCTATCGAACAAGAGGGGACGTATCCTCTCCCCGAGGCACAGCAAGATCGCTTCATGTTCAAAATCTTTGTCAAGTATCCGAGCTTTGATGAAGAATTCGAAGTGGCGAAGAGGACGACTGGTGGCGATGCCGCCGATGTCGAACCGGTGCTAAAAGGTGAAGAGATCATCCGATTGCAATCGCTCGTTCGGCAGGTGCCCTGTAGCGATCACGTCGTTAGATATGCACTTGCCTTGGTTCGCCAAACGAGGATCGGCTCACCAGGCACGCCCACTTTTGTTGACGACATGATCAGCTGGGGTGCAGGGCCACGTGCTGTCCAGAACTTGATTTTGGGTGCCAAGGCACGGGCCCTCCTCGAGGGTCGCTTCAACGTTCAAACAGAAGATGTTGCTGCTCTAGCACCTGCGGTGTTGCGACATCGCATGGCAGTGAACTTTGCCGCTGAAAGTGATGGCGTCACCAGCGACGATGTCATCGTCAAACTCCTTGAAGCGACGCCCGATGACGAGGACAGCCTAACAAGAGATGCCCGATTCCAAACCCTATTTGCGTCCTGAGGTCACCGGCCGAATTCGACGCCTGGAATTGACGGCCCGAAGGGTTGTCGAAGGTTCCTTGTCAGGAATGCACCGAAGTCCCTACTTCGGCCAGTCGATTGAATTTGTTCAGCATCGACCCTACACGCACGGCGACGAAATTCGTCACATTGATTGGAAGGTCTATGCTCGGCAGGACCGGCTTCATATCAAACAATTCGAAGAAGAAACCAACCTTCGAATGACGTTGCTTGTCGACCGGTCGGCATCAATGGCCTACGGTCACGGCGAGGAGAATAAGTTTGATTATTCCGCGTCGCTTGCTGCGTCTTTGGCTTACCTAGTGTTGCGTCAGAAGGACGCCGTTGGTCTGACAACCTTCGATGTAAAGGCACGCCAGACTATCCCGGCACGTAGTAGCCGATTGCAGTTGCAGCGTATGTTGACACTACTAGACGACACGGGAGCGGATGGTCGAACGGATCTGAATGCCGTTGCGACCGAAGTGACCCAAGCGATTCCGCGTCGTGGCGTTGTCGTGATGATCACAGATCTTTTGGGGGTCGATCAGGTTGCTGAAGGACTGCGAGCCTTTCGAAGTCGAGGGCATGATGTCGTTCTATTTCATGTCCTTCACAACGACGAGCTCGATTTTCAATTTGACGGGGCGACTCGCTTCGAGGGTTTGGAATCTGATGAGTTCTTGAATTGCAATCCTCGGGCACTTCGTGACGGCTATCTCGAGGCACTTCGAGATTTTTTGAATCAAACGAAACAGGCGTGTGGACGTCTTGCCGTCGACTATCACCTGGTGCGAACGAGTGAACCTCTCGACGCGGTCCTTGCGAAGTTCCTGACGGCACGGATGCGGAGGGGCTGAACGCATGTTTCTGTTCCCAGCTTTGACGATTGGATTCGCGCTGCTTGCGGCACCGCCTTTGGTGCACCTCATCAATATGCTTCGACATCGCAGGCAACGTTGGGCCGCGATGGATTTTCTTTTGGCAAGTTATCGCAGGCAGCGAAAGTGGATCCGCTTGAGGCAGTTTCTGCTCTTGCTAGCGAGGATCGCTGTATGTGGCGTGCTGGTCGCAATGCTGTGTGGATGGACCGGAACGCCAAAGACACTTGCCATCTTGGGAGGATCGGTTACCCACCATGTGATTGTTTTGGATGACAGCTATTCGATGGGGCAATTGATTCCTTCTGATGGCCGAGTTAGTGGTGCTGCGGTGATTGATTTGGGTACCTTGCCGTCCGCGACATCTAGCCTTCCCACTGCCTACGATGAAGCCTTGGCGTGGCTGGATGCTTACTCGCAGACGCTATTGGCGCGTGATGGTGAACATCGAATGACCGTCATTCGCGGATCAAGAGCTCATCTCATTCGACGTTCAGAATCGGATGATGCTGATCGCGCAGCTGACTTGGTCGGCGTCACGTTGACGGGAGATCCTTCAGAGATGCGAGGTGTACTTGCGACCGAGACGTCTCCATTGGTTTTCGATTTGCAGCCTGCTGTTGAAATGGCTGGCCAAATCATTGCTTCAACCGAGGTTGATCAAACCAACCTCATGGTGATCTCTGATCTGACCGAGACGGATTGGTCGCTGGGGGCTCGAACTTTGGATGCGATTTCGGGCGTGCCGACCGACGTGTCGATTCGGCTGGTCGATGTTGGAGCAGAGGGCGATGCGCCGACGCCGCCCAATTTGGCAATCACGTCGTTAACGCCAAAACCGGATGTTTGGGTCGCGGGGGTACCGGTAACAATGGAGATCACAGTTGCCAACCATTCAGATAAGAACACTCCACCCGTGCCCGTTGAGATCGAGTTGCTGGTCTATGACCAAGAGGTTGAAACGCTCGATGTGCAGCAAGCCGTTTCCGCACCAATTGAGGATCTTCCCTCGGTAGTTTTTCCGTCGATCGCGGCGGGAGCTGCTGTGACACAGTCATTCCAAGTCTTTCAAAGCGAACCGGGAACGCATGTGGTGCGTGCGAAGCTGCCCGACGACCGTTTGAGAGTCGACAACGTGCGATCTTGCTTACTTCCGTTGTCCGAGCCACAAAAGGTGCTGATCGTCGATGGTGATGATGAGGCTCGAGGCGCGTATTTCATCGAGTCAGTTCTGCGTCCGGGATCGCAGGTCGACCTCGGCGCGATTCCTCAGCGGATGACGCCAGCAGAGTTTCGGTCAATCGAGTTCGATAGTTTGCGTCGTTTTCGAGCCGTCTATCTGCTTGACGTCCCAGAGATCTCTGAATCCAGCTCTGATGCCTTACGACGCTACGTCGAAGCCGGTGGTGGGTTGGTTTTGTTTCTTGGACAGAATGTCGATGCGTCAATTTATAACGAGCGTTTTGCGTCGCTTGGGATGGCCGACTCGACGGGGGCTCTCCTCTTGCCTGCAGCTTTGAATGCCACGGTGGAGCTACAACCGAGCGAGGACGCGGGCGTGCCAGATGTCGTTCTAGGCGAGTCGAGTGCGGAGCTCCTGGGGCCGCTTGCGTCGCTGGGAAATGCAGCGGTTAGTCTCGTCGCCGTTTCGAAAAGCTGGGCTTTGAAAAGTGGAAACGATTTCTTGGGCTCAGACAACGGATTTGAACTTGAGGATTCCGATACTGATTCGGCAAACGCGAAGCGGCAGCAGCGTTCATTTGAGAAGGTATTGCTTCGACGTGATGAGTTGCCCTGGGTGACCTTGCATCAATATGGTGACGGCAATGTGGTAACCGTCTTGTCGGGTATCGAAGGCAATTGGACCAACTGGTCAGGCGATCCTAGTTTTGTTGTCTTCTTGCTGGAGAGCAACGCAAAAGCATTTAGCGGATCATCGCCGCCGGTCAGTCGTCAAGTTGAGGAACGCATCACATTGTCTGCGCCGGACGCCGTACCCACGGCTGAAGTTCAGTTCTCGCCGCCAGCTATCACTCCACCGCGTGAAGCGGTTGCTGTCGCGCCACTTCCCTCGAGTCCTGATGGATCGCCAAGTGACTCGAATGGCTCGGTTGGGGCTCAGCTCGATCCCGTCGAAGTCCTCGTTAGTGGCGAGGTTGCCGTTGAACCACTCTTGCGTCCTGGTGTTGCCGAATGGTCCTGGATCACGATTGATGGGGCAACTCGGGTGCGTCCGTCCGTTACTGTGATCGAAACGAAAGACTCAAGGCTTGAGAAAGCCGACTTTGGTGAGATTCGGCAAGCGTTGTTGCCTCGTGAGATTGAGATCGTCGCCTCGAGCCAACTGCGTGTAGAAGCAGGTGGCGGGGGCCAGTCGAGGTTCACATTGCTTTTGTTGGGCATTCTTGCAGGATTGCTCGCCATCGAGCAAATTTTGGCCTATTGGGCCTCCTATCACCAAGGTGGATCGGCTGCCGGCACATCGTCTGGTGTACCCTCCCCATCGATCTCCGGAGGGGTGGCCAGTTGATTTGCGCAAAAGTAGAAACGATCTATGAGTTCACTCGGCTCGCCTCGCTAGAGGGGTGGTGGGCTTGGGCGAGTGCGATTGGGCTGCTAGCCGCCGTTGGCGTTGGTGTGACTTGGCTGCAGCGTCGGGACACCGTTGATTTGCAACCGATGGTTCGTTTCGCGTTGTTGATTTCGCGGCTAGCGGTCGTCTTTGCCTTGGTCTTTTTCCTTGGTGATTTGATCCGACGCAAGCAACGAACCATTGAGCATCCAAGTGAAGTGGTCGTGGTGACGGATACTTCGCAGAGCATGTCGATGCCGGCGGAAGACCAAAGCGGTGAGTTATCCGACGAATCTCGCATGGCTCAATGGAAGCCACAGCTCGAAGAATCTGGCTGGCTTGAACGGTTGAGCCAAGATCATCGCGTCAGTATTTACACGGCTGGTGCTGAGGATCGAGCGGAGCTTATTGCTGCCTATGATGTGGCCAACAGTCAAGACGCCCTAGCTGCCCAGGAGCAGACGCCAAGCGTTTCTCGGGTCGGCTGGATCGCGGCATTTGTCGTTGTGATTGGGTTGATGACCGCGTTGGTTTCGATGTTGATCGGAGCATTCGGGCCAACCAACGTAGTTTCCGGTGGTCGACGACTGCCCCATGCTGCAGCGGTCGTGCTTTTGGTCTCGGTTGGATTGCTTTCGGTTGGCATTCCTTGGCTTGGAACGATCTGGGCAATGGAAACATCCCGATCGATGTTG
Organism: Planctomycetota bacterium; assembly: GCA_039027135.1. Classification (GTDB taxonomy): domain Bacteria; phylum Planctomycetota; class Planctomycetia; order Pirellulales; family Pirellulaceae; genus Rubripirellula. The sequence goes on along the minus strand of JBCCKZ010000112.1, from coordinate 4,837 downwards.
GGGTTGCTGACTGGGCGTATGGAGTCGCTTGACGAAGGTTCCGGGGCTGATAGTGAGTCCCAGGCGGATGGAGGAGACTCTGATTCCTCGCAAGACTCCGGTGCACCTATTGAGAATGAGCGACCTGTTTACGATTGGGATAACCTGCAATCGGCTGCTGCCAAGAGCCGGCTGGGCGATGCGGTCGCAGGTGTCTTGGCTGGCCATGATCCGTCAACGTTGGCGGGAATTGTGTTGGCAACCGATGGGCAGAACAGCGAAGGACGCAGTCTTTCATCGTCGGCCTCGCTTGCTCGCGCTGCCGGCGTTGCCGTCTATCCCGTTGGGCTGGGAAGTCAGCGTATGCCAACCAACGTACGAGTGGTGGATTTGGATGCACCGCGTCGTGTCTATCCCGAAGACCGATTCCTCGTGACGGCGGTATTGCAGGCATCCGGCCCAGATGAAATGGACTTGGATGTGCAGTTGCTGGATAAGTTAGACAACGCTTCGGCCCCGCCCACCGGTGCGGGCGATGCATCGGATTTGGGGGCGTTGATCGAAACGAAGAAAATTAAGATTTCGGGTGATGGATCACTACAGAGTGTTGAGTTTGAAATTGAACCCGAGTCAGTCGGGCGACGACGACTGGCAATACGTGTTGTCGCACCGGAGGATGATGTTGATTCGCGTGACGATTCTCAATCGGCTGTTTACGAGGTGGTCGCGCGCAAGTTGAATGTGCTTTTGGTGGCCGGTGGCCCAACGCGGGAATACCGTTTCGTACGCAACCTGTTTTTTCGAGATAAGTCCATTGTCGTGGACGCTTGGTTGCAAACCGGCAACATGCAATCGAGCATGGACGGGATGAGTCAGGACGTCGATCAATTGCTTGATGAGTTTCCGGCGACGACTGCCGAGCTGTTTGAATATGATGCTGCGATCTTGTTTGATCCCGACTGGGATCAGTTGACGTCGGCAAACCTCGAGATCATCGATCGTTGGCTGAGTGAGCAGGCCGGCGGAATGATGCTGGTCGCCGGGCCGATCTATCACACTCGTCCGCTAAGAAGACGTTCGGACCCACGAACCACGCAAATTGCCGGTTTCTTTCCCGTCAATGTTCGATCTTCCAATCCATTAATTGGCAGTGGACGAGCCGGGGGTGATCAGGCTTGGCCGTTGGAGCTAACGTCGGAGGCTCTTCGGAGCGAGTTTTTTAATGTCTCGTCAACGCCAGAAGAAAGTCAAGAAGTGTGGCAGGATTTCGATGGCGTTTATGACTACGTTGACGCGTCGAGTGCAAAGCCAGGTGCGAAGGTGTACGCCTACTTCAGTGATCCAACTGCCGTCATCTCCGATGCGAAACCCATCTTCATGGCGTCGCAATTTTATGGAGCGGGCCGAGTTTACTTCCAAGGCAGTGGCGAAATGTGGCGGCTCCGCGGTGAGAGCGATGCGTACTTTGATGCCTACTACACCAAGCTGGTCCGTTACCTAGCCGAAGGACGCTTGCTTCGGGATGGGCGTCGGGGAGTCCTCTTGATTGATTCTCCAAGGGCAATGCTCGGTGAACCGATCGCCGTTCGCGGTGTGCTTTTGGATGAGCAGTTTGAGCCGCTCGAGGCTGAATCAGTCAATGCAAAATTGGTGTTGCCTGATGGCCAAACCAGAGACTTGCTTTTGCGAGCCGCGCCTGGCTCAACCGGGGGTAGTTTTACGGGACAGTTTCTTTCGACGATGCCCGGCGATCATCAGGTGCGATTGACCATTGGCGACGCGTTATCGTCTGAAGTTCTTAGCGCTCGCGTTCAGGTTCGTTTACCAACGGCGGAACTGGAACGACCGCTGCGAAACGATGACGGGCTTTCATCACTCGCGGCCACGACTGGTGGTGAGTACTTCCCGGTTGGGGCTTCGATGTCCGTTGACGAAGTCACCCAAACGCTGTTGGCGACGATGGCTCCACAACCGCGAACGACGATTCTGCCCGGAACGCCGGATAGGGAGTTTCTTGTTCGTCGCAACGCTGTATTTCTTTGGTGGATCGCGACGATGTTGACGATGGAATGGATTGTTAGGCGATTGCACCGGTTGGCGTAGTTTTGCGTCTGAGCTGTCGATACACACGCTAGGTTGTTGTCTCTCTCTAATGACGTAAGAGTCTCCCATGTCTATCACTCGCTCATTCCGCAAGTTGACGATCACCATCGCGATGATGGCTTTGGCGACGCCCGCGTTTGGTGACGATTCTCAAGGCGCTCCGCTGCAAGGTGAGCCACTGACTCTTAGCACGTCAACGTCGCAGGTCTCAGAATCCTCGAAAAAGCAGATGGTCGCTCAGCTTCGTCTCGAACGCGGTATTCGAAGGGCACGTCACCGAGAAGAGATTTTGGCCATACGAGCAGCGGCGGGCTATCAGCCGCTTCGGCCGACGATGAACGCCATTCCAATGACAGGGCTTGTTTCACCCGCATCAGCTTTCCACATCACCTATCGCGTACCCGTCTATTACACGCCGTAACCAGTCGTAAGAAAATCAGTATCGGGCTTCGCGGCTCGATTGAATCTTGATGATCATTTGGGCAAGGTTGTAGACGCGGAGTGTTTTGGAAGATATCCGCGCCCCGGATTTTTTCGAAACAAGCCCAAACTCCATGTCTGCTGAAATTCCCTCGCCCTCGATTGCTCGCCGCCACGATCTTGATGCGCTGCGTGCGATTGCCATGTTACTGGGTGTCGTTCTACACGCAGCGCTCGCGTTTATTCCTGGTTCGGGACTCTATTGGGCCGTCGAAGACAGCCAGGCGACCGCGTCAGTGAGCGTGATGAACGATTTTGTTCATGGCTTTAGGATGCCTTTATTCTTTTTGATAAGTGGTTTCTTCACCGCGATGCTTTGGCGGAAACGCGGGCTCGGGGCCACGATCAAGCAACGCTTGCTAAGGATAGCATTGCCACTTTTCATTGGACTTTTTACGATCATTCCCGCCGTGGGTATCTCCTACGGGGTGATCAAGTCTTGGGGCTCCCAAGAAGTCGCGAGTACTGATCAAGCGGAGAGCGGCAAGGACATTGTGAAGACTGATACGGGGATCAGCGATGCTGATCAGTTCAATCTTGCAGCCGCCCGAGGCGATATTGAATCGATGTCTGGGTTACTCGAGCGTGGTCAGGATATAAATGCTCTCGATTCGCAGGGTGGCGCGCCACTAACAACGGCTGCTTTCTTTGGACGTGCCGAGACGGTGGAGTGGCTCCTACAGAATGGAGCCAGCATTGATCAAGAAACCGCGAGAGGCGAGTCCTTGGAGGACATTCTCGGTAGTGACCTTGGCGCTGCACAGTGGATCGGGGGGATGATTGGTGTTGAGGTCGACGCTGAGGAGTTTTACGCGGGACGCAAGCAAATTGCTGAGCTAGTCGGCTTTGAAGGTGAAGGACGGTTGACTGAAGAAGAGCGATTTGCTCAAGGGATTTACTTTTGGCTTTTTCAGTACCCTTTGTGGAATCATCTTTGGTTCCTCTGGTTTCTCTGTTGGATGATGGTCGGTGCTTCGATCATCATGGTGTCGGCAAGAGAAAGCTTGGTTGTGTTCGCCAAACGGTATTACCAGACAACCGTTTTGTTCCTAGTCGCGCTGACGCTGACAACGGCGTTTGAATTCTGGATGGATCGGCAGCAACCAGAGACATTCGGTCCAGCCACATCGATTGCGTTTCTTCCGATGTTGTCTGTCTTGATGTACTACTTTGTTTTCTTCGCCGTGGGGATCCTGGCCTTCCTCGATAGCGGCGGGGCTATACGACCAAACTCGCGTTGGTTGGCAATGATGATCATCGGATGCGTGCTGTTTCTATTCAAGGATTCGGTGGGCCAAATTGATGGACTAGCGGGTGAAATGGCTTACGCGTTGCTCCAGGCTGTCTTCGCATGGTGTTTGGTTTACGGTTCGATGGGATTGTTTACCACTTATCTTCGAACCGAGTCGAAGGTGCTGCGTTACATTTCCGATTCTTCCTATTGGATTTACCTGGTTCATATTCCTTTTGTTTTTTATGTGCAGTGGTGGGTGCGCGATTGGCAGCTCAACGTCGGCCTCAAACTAGTGTTCGTTTGCGCGGCCACATTTTTTCCGCTACTGCTGAGCTACGCCATCTTCGTTCGCCACACCCCGATCGGCTGGTTGCTTAATGGACGAAAAAAACGGCGATCGGTTGCTGATCCAATCGCCGCACGCGTTTAGTTTCGGGTGTCGACTATTCTGCGCGGTCCGCAACAATCTTGGGCCAGTTTTGATCGCCGTCGCGAATGAAGCCATCGGTATCTTCAAGCCACTGCGATTGAACGTCGGCGTTGAAGTTCAGATAGAGCTTGCCATCAACGACTTTCCAGTGCTCGGGATCGCCGTCAAAGAGATCGGCTTTTGCGGCAACCGCCCAGGCACAGTAGCCGCCATACGCGGGAATGTACTGGTCAGGATTTTTCAAGAAGGCTTGGCGGTTCTCATTCGTTGAGAACTTCCATTTGGCACCGTCGACGGTTGCGGTGAATGCGTCGGTTCCTTTAGTGGCTCTGCCCTCGGTAAAGTAGGCGACGGGGTCGTACCCGTCGATGGCGGTTTGGTTCTCGTCGAGCAGCAAGAGTCTTCCCGACTGGCTTTGAGTGACTTCAAAACCGGCGGTACGGAAGTTCGCGTACGCGGTGATTCCGACAATGGTGGCAGCGACAGTAAACAGAACAAGTTGACGTGAGCGTTTCATGGTTTTGGTCCTTTGGATAGTTGAGAGTAGCTCGTTTTCCGTTGGACGTGGACCATCGAGAACGTCTTACTAGACGAGAAGACTTTTATTCGAT